>NZ_JBVJCD010000005.1:0-40384 GCF_055588985.1 Streptomyces sp. NPDC041970 | reverse complement strand
CCACCGGACCGCCCACCACCTTCGAGTCACGGACCGGAACGACACCGTGCGAGGCGGCCAGATTCGCGGCCACCTCGACGCAGGCACCGCCGTTCGAGCTGTACGAGGACGTGAACCAGCGGGGGGATGCGGTGGTCACAGGGGTGCCCCTTCCTACCTCAGCGATCACGGCCGCGGAGTGCGCCCAGGCGGTGATCGGGCCTGTAGCCGATGGTAGCCAGCGGGCGACAGCCGGGCAGGAGCGCCTTTTCGGTCGATGTCCCCCGGACACCGGCCAGTTGGCGGTCGCGCGGCGCCGGAACAGCACGAAGCCCCACCATGCCCGGCACAGGACCCGGCATGGTGGGGCGACGGCGTACCGGTTTGGTCAGACGGCGCCGAACGTCCCGGCCCGCACGCCCGCCACGAACGCGGAGAACGCGGCTGCGGGGACCTCGACCATCGGGCCGTCCACCACCTTGGAGTCACGGACCGGGACGATGCCGCGCGAGGCGGCGAGGTTGGCGGCTACCTCGACGCAGTTGCCGCCGTTGTCGCTGTACGAGGACTTGCACCAACGGGGGGATTCGGTCATCACGGAGTGCCCTTTCGCAACTGGCTGATCCTGGCCACGGACGCCGCCTTCGACAGCGCCTCGCCCTGCAGTTGATGGTAGGCGGTGAGCATCGGCACCACGAGTGAGGATTCCCGCTCGACGTGCCCCTGCGACTGCGATTCGGCGTACGCGACGATGGAGCGGTCCGCCATGGTCAGCAGGTTGACCGGCAGATAGAACGCCCGGCGCGCGCCCAGGCTGAACGGGGCGACCTGGATGATCCAGTTGGGCAGCGCGGCCATCTCCTCCAGCCGTTGGAGCTGCGCGTCCATGACCTCCGGACCGCCGACCGCCTGGTGGAGGCAGCTCTCGTCCATGACGACGAACACCATGGGCGGCCGCGGCCGCACCAGGGCCGCCTGCCGCTGCGCCAGGAACGCGACGCGTTCGTCGGCCTGTTCGGCGGTGATGGTCCCGCGCTCCACGTGCCCATACGCCACGGCCCGCGCGTACTCCGGCGTCTGGAGCAGCCCCGGAATCAGGCCGACGTCGAACAGCCTGATCTCCACCGCCCGCCCCTCGTACCCCACGTACTCCGGGAAGCCCTCCAGCAGCGAGCCCTGCCGGATGTTGGCCCACTCGCGCACGAACGACTCGGCGGTGTTCGTCGTACCGAATGCCTGGTCAGACCGGCGCGAGAACCGCAGGGTTGGCGGCTTGCGAGCAGTTTCCACGGCGGAGATGTGCTGGCTGGAGTACCCGACACGCGGCGCCATCCCGTCCTGGCTCCACCCCCGCGCCTCACGAAACCGCCGGATGCGGGCCCCGTAGGCCGCCACCGGACCGCTGCCGGGGTTCAACTCCTTGCGATTGACCATGCTGTGGCCCTCCCCTTCCTTCGTTTTCGGCTAGTTGAAGGAGCTTTCACGGTAGGCCACGCTGATGCTCCACGGTAGTCAAACAGCTACGCAGAGGAGCGATAGGTGCATGGAGTGAACGCCTGTCCTAATCCCGAGGAGCCTCCGGGCCTCCCCGCCCTCGGCGCCCTCCTGGCGGACACCAGCCGCGGCGACCGGGTGGGGGAGTTCCGCGGGGTCGCCGGCCCGTACTGGTCCCTGCGCCCCGTGGGCGGCGGGGCCGAATGGGAGGCGGAGCCCCGGTACGTGCGCCCCGCCCTCGTCAGGGAGCAGCTCTGGGCCCGCACCGCGCGGCTCAACGCCCGCAGCCGGGGGGAGGTGCTGTGAAGCCCTCCCCGCCGAAACCCTCCCCGCCGTCCGGCCCCCTCGCACGCTTACGGGTCCGGGTCGTCCTCGCCCTGGGGGCGACGGAGGTACGGCTGCGGCTAGGCTTCCCCCGGATCATGTCGGCCCTCACCCCGCGCCCGCCCGGACGCCCGGAACCGTTCGGTGCGCCGGTGCGCCCGAGCCCCGGCCTCCCGCACCCGTACGGCCCCCGGCTGCGACCGCCTCCCCCGGCGACGGGCCGGACGCGGGACGGGGGCGCACCCGGCCGCCGAGGGCCCACGGGCCCACACCGCCCACCGGTCCCCGACGCACCCCACCGCCGGGGCTCCGCACCGCCCCGCACACCCCACGGAGAGACCGACGTGCTCCAGTGCACCGCCGTCACCCATGTCCCCCTCGTCGACGTGCTGGTGGCCCTCATGAGCGCGGACGACGACCAGGGGCCCCCTCCGGACACGCTCGTCCTGGACCACTTCGTCCTGTGCGAACTCGGTGAGCACGACCCGCACCCCGAGCACGCCGCGCGGCTGGGCGTCGCGGAGACCCCGGACGGCCCCGATCTGTGGCTCTTCTGGGTCGGCTCCGAGGAGCGGCGCTCCCACCGGCTCGCCACCACGCCGTGGTGCCCGGCCGTCCTCCGGCACCTCGACACGGGCACGGTGCGGCGGTGCTCGTTCTTCGACCGCCACGCCGCCGGGCACTCCTGGGAGGTGACGGACCCGCTCGGCGACCTGCTCGCCGAACGCCTGATAGCGGAGGGCGACTCCCCCGGCCCCCACGAGCCCGACGAGCCGTGACGGCCGCGATGCCCGCGGCCGGTGCCCAACGACCGCCGTCCGCGCTTCCGTTGCAGGTGTTGTGAACGTGAGGAAGGGGGGAGATCCGTTGCCGACTTTTCCTGCCTCTACCCTGTCGCCTGTGACGGAACACGGGGAACTGATAGGCGCGCGCTACCGGTTGGTCGAACCGGTCGGCCAGGGCGGCATGGGCCGGGTGTGGCGCGGCCTGGACGAGACGCTCGGCCGCGAGGTCGCCGTCAAGGAGGTCCTGCTGCCGCCCGGACTCGATGACCGGCAGCGGGAGCTGATCATCCAGCGCATGACGCGCGAGGCGCGCACCGCCGCCCGGCTCAACCACCCCGGCATCGTCACCGTGCACGACGTGGTGGAGCACCAGGGCGCCCCGGTCATCGTCATGGAGTTCGTCGCCGGCCAGTCGCTGACCGCAGCCGTCCGGGAGCAGGGCAGGCTCCCGCCGCCGCGGGTGGCGGAGATCGGCAGCACGGTCCTGGACGCCCTATCGGTGGCGCACGAGGCCGGTGTCGTACACCGCGACCTGAAGCCCGACAACATCCTGCTCACCAAAGGGCGGGTCGTCCTCACGGACTTCGGCATAGCCAGCACCGCCGACGCGACCACCGCCCTGACCGGTACGGGAACGATCCTGGGCACGCCCCTCTACATGGCGCCTGAGCAGCTCGACGGCAAGCCCGCCACACCGGCGGGCGACCTGTGGTCCCTCGGCGCGACCCTGTACACGGCCGCGGAGGGGCGGCCTCCGTTCGACGGGGCCACGCTCACCGCCCTCTACGTCGCCATCCTGACCCAGGAACCGCGCCCCGCCGAGCACGCCGGGCCGCTGGGAGCCGTCCTGTCCAAGCTGCTCGTCAAGGACCCCGCCCGGCGCGCTACGTCGCAGGACACGGCCCGCGCCTTGGCCTCGCTCCTGCCCGCTGCGCGCGCCGCCTCCGACGGCCACCAGCCCCACCGCGGCGGGACCGTACAGGACGCCCGTCCCTCGCTCGCGCCCCGACCGCGACCTGAGCCGCCCCGCGCGCACTTCGCCGACCAGCCGACCGTCACCGCCGCCCCCGCGACCGCCCCGCCCACTCCGCCGGCCCCGCCCGCCGAGCCCACGCGTCGGCGGCCGTCCCGCCGCACGCTCCTCCTCGCGGGCGTGGGCACGCTCGCCGCGGGCGCCGTACCCGTGTCGTACGCGCTGAAGAACGCGGGGCGGGGAGAGGACGACGCGGGGCGGGGCGGGGACGACGTCTCCGCCGACCCCGCCGTGCTCAACCACAGAGGTTCCGTCTACTCGGTGGCCTTCAGCCCGGACGGGAAGACGCTGGCCAGTGGCGGCACCGCCTTCGGCCAGGACAAGCAGGCGGTGCAGTTGTGGGACGTGGCCGGCGGCAAGAGCCGGGCCACCCTCACCGGCGGCGCCGGCACGATCTACGCGGTGGCGTTCAGCCCTGACGGCGCAACGCTCGCCACCAGCGGCGACAGGGGCGGGAACGGCAGGAGCGGACCCCAGGCCGTGCGCCTGTGGGAGGTGGCCGACGGCACGGTCAAGGCCGACCTCGCCGGCCACACCGGCACCGTCGTCTCCGTGGCGTTCAGCCCGGACGGCACCATGCTGGCGAGCTGCGCCCTCGGCACCGGGGGCACGTCGCTGCTGCTGTGGGACGTCGCCGGGGGCAGGGTCAGGGCCACGCTCACCGGGCACACCGACACGGTCTCCTCGGTGGCGTTCAGCCCGGACGGGAAGACCCTCGCCAGCGGGGGCGGCGACGCGACCGTGCGCCTGTGGGACGTCGCCACCGGCAAGAACACCGCCACCCTCACCGGCCACACCGACACGGTCTTCTGGGTCGCGTTCAGTCCTGACGGGAAGACGCTCGCCAGTAGCAGCAGCGGCGCCATCGACAGCTCGAACGCGCACATACGGCTCTGGGACGTCGCCGGCGGCAAGACCACCGCCACCCTCACCGGCCACACCGGCGTCATCTACTCCCTGGCCTTCAGCCCGGACGGGCAGACGCTCGCCAGCGCCAGTGAGGACAAGACCGTACGGCTGTGGGACGTCGCCACCGGCGAGAACACGACCACCCTCACCGGCCACGCCGACGCGGTCACCTCGGTGGCGTACAGCCCGGACGGTAAGACCCTCGCCGGCAGCAGCATCGGCAACGCGCGCGACCTGACGGGCGACGTGCGGCTGTGGTCGCTGGGCTGACCGGCCCCGCGCCCCCTCCGGCGGACCCCGGAGGGGCGGCCGTCACACGAGGGAGCGCGCGACGCGGAACCCCACGTCGTCGACCTGGAACGTCGGAT
This sequence comes from Streptomyces sp. NPDC041970, assembly GCF_055588985.1. Taxonomy (NCBI): domain Bacteria; kingdom Bacillati; phylum Actinomycetota; class Actinomycetes; order Kitasatosporales; family Streptomycetaceae; genus Streptomyces; species Streptomyces sp. NPDC041970. The sequence continues at coordinate 35,492 of NZ_JBVJCD010000005.1, read as the reverse complement.
GGCTGCGGCGTCGCGCGGAGGCGCGGCAGCTCCAGTGCTCGTCGAACCAGCCCCCGCCGCGGAGCACCCGGTAGTCGCCGTAGACCTCGGCGTCGTAGACGTCCCAGCACCAGTCCCAGACGTTGCCGAGCATGTCGTGGAAGCCCCACGCGTTGGGGCGCCGGCCGCCCACGGCGTGGACGCGCTCGCCGGAGTTGGCGCGGTACCAGGCGATCTCGTCGAGCGGCCCGTAGTGCGGCCCCGTCGTCCCGGCGCGGCAGGCGTGCTCCCACTCGGCCTCGGTCGGCAGCCGGTACCCGTCGGCGGAGGCGTCCCACACGATGTCCTCGCCACCCGCGCCGCCGGTGTCCCCCGCGCCCTCCCCGGCGAAGCGGTAGGCGGGCGTCAGCCCGTCGCGCGCGGACAGGGCGTCGCAGAACCGGGCCGCGTCCCACCAGGAGACGCACTCCACGGGCAGCCGGCCGCCCTGGGCGACGCTCGGCCGCCCGCCGGTGACCTCGGCGTACAGCGCCTGGGTCACGGGGACGGCGGCCAGCTCGTAGGACGGCAGCTCGACCGTCCACCGGCGCTGCGTCCGCCGGTCCGACAGGGCCACCCGCCCCGGCGGCACGGCGATCATCTCGTCTCCCACGAACATGTTCATGATCGGCCGATCCTACCGAGGCGCGCCGGGGCCGGGGCTCCCCCGCCTCCACGCCAGTGGGCCCGGATCACGGATGATCCGGGCCCACACGGTCGTACGGGGTGGTGCTCACGCCGCACGGACGGCGCTCAGGCCGTACGGGGCGTGCTCCGGGCCGTCAGCCCCGCGCGGAGGCGTCCGGGGCGTCGGACGCGGGGGCCGTGTCCGAGGCGGCGGCGCGCTCGCGCATCTTGCGCACCAGCTCCTGCTTCTTGTCCTCGGCGACCTTGCGGTCGGCGTCCCGCGCGGAACCCGCGCCCTGCTGTTCGGCGCGGGACAGCTTCTTGCGCTGTCCGCCGACGCCGAGGAGGTTGTTGCGGCTCTTGGCCACGGCGTTCTCCCATTCGTGGTGTGAAGTGAGGGGGGAGGTGATCGTGATCGATCCGGTGGGCGGCGGGTCGTGCGCCCGCCGCGCGCTCACTCGTAGATCTGGAAGAACGAGAACATGCCGGAAACCGTACCCCGCTCCGCGAACGCCCCGCACCAGGTTTTCCGGTCGCCGCCGACGGCGAGGCCCCCGGTTCCGCAGCCGGAACCGGGGGCCTCGCCGTCGGGAGGGGGGCGTCAGCAGCCGAGCAGGCGGGCGCCCAGGTACGCCTGGATCTGGTCCAGGGAGACGCGCTCCTGCTTCATGGTGTCGCGCTCGCGGACGGTCACCGCGTTGTCGTCGAGGGTGTCGAAGTCCACGGTCACGCAGAACGGGGTGCCGATCTCGTCCTGGCGGCGGTAGCGGCGGCCGATGGCGCCGGCGTCGTCGAACTCGATGTTCCAGTTCTTGCGCAGGTCGGTCGCCAGACCCTTGGCCTTCGGCGAGAGCTGCGGGTTGCGGGAGAGCGGCAGGACCGCGACCTTGACCGGCGCCAGGCGCGGGTCGAGCCGCATCACCGTGCGCTTCTCCATGACGCCCTTGGCGTTGGGCGCCTCGTCCTCGATGTAGGCGTCGAGGAGGAACGCCAGCATCGCGCGGCCGACGCCGGCCGCGGGCTCGATGACGTACGGCGTCCAGCGCTCGCCCTTCTCCTGGTCGAAGTAGGAGAGGTCGGTGCCGGAGGCCTTGGAGTGCGCCTTGAGGTCGTAGTCGGTGCGGTTGGCGACGCCCTCCAGCTCGCCCCACTCGCTGCCGCCGAAGCGGAAGCGGTACTCGATGTCGGCGGTGCGCTTGGAGTAGTGGGAGAGCTTCTCCTGCGGGTGCTCGAACCAGCGCATGTTCTCCTCGCGCATACCGAGGTCCGTGTACCAGTTCCAGCGCTGGTCCATCCAGTACTGCTGCCACTCCTCGTCCTCGCCCGGCTTGACGAAGAACTCCATCTCCATCTGCTCGAACTCGCGGGTGCGGAAGATGAAGTTGCCCGGAGTGATCTCGTTCCGGAAGGACTTGCCCATCTGCGCGATGCCGAACGGCGGCTTCTTGCGCGAAGTCTGCTGCACCTGGCCGAAGTTGGTGAAGATGCCCTGGGCGGTCTCGGGGCGCAGGTAGGCGACCGAGCCGGAGTCCTGGGTGGGGCCGAGGTGGGTGGAGAGCAGGCCGGAGAACTGCTTGGGCTCGGTGAAGGTGCCCTTGTTGCCGCAGTTGGGGCAGTTGAGGTCGGTGAGCCCGCCCACCGGGGGCTTGCCGTGCTTCTCCTCGTACGCCTCCTCCAGGTGGTCGGCGCGGTAGCGCTTGTGGCAGGAGGTGCACTCGGTGAGCGGGTCGGAGAACGTGGCGACGTGGCCGGAGGCGACCCAGACGTCGGGGGCCAGGATGACCGACGAGTCGAGACCGACCACGTCCTCGCGCGAGGTGACCATGTAGCGCCACCACTGGCGCTTCAGGTTCTCCTTCATCTCGACGCCCAGCGGCCCGTAGTCCCAGGCGGCCCGCTGGCCGCCGTAGATCTCACTGCAGGGGTAGACGAAGCCACGGCGCTTGCTCAGGCTGACGATGGTGTCGATCTTGTCGGCGGCCACGGTGCTCTCTTCATTGCGACGGCGAAAGTTGGACAGGGGTGGCGCGGGGCGCCTCGGTGGGGGCGGTGCTCCCACGCGGGCGGGCGAATGCCCCAGATTACCGGCGGGCGCACCCCCCGGATCAAATCGGAGGGGGGTCGCGTGATCTTCCCATCGGATCTCTCTGGCGTTCCGGGCATCTCATCAGCCTTGTTGACAATCGTTTCCACTTTTGTTGAAAATGACTGTCATGAACGTACGCCGCCTGATACCCACCACCGCCGTGGCCGGAGCCGTCGCCCTCGGCCTCACCGCCCTCACGGCCTGCTCCGCCTCCGACGCCGCGGACGGGAGCGGCGACGGCAGGCTGAAGGTGACGGCGTCGTTCTACCCGATGCAGTTCCTGGCCGAGCGGATCGGCGGCGAGCACGTCACCGTCACCAGCCTCACCAAGCCGGGCGTCGAGCCGCACGACCTGGAGCTCACCCCGCGCCAGATCGGCTCCATCAGCGAGTCCGACTACGTCCTGTACCTCAAGGGCGTCCAGCCCGCCGTGGACGAGGCGATCAAGCAGTCCGGTGTGGAGGACACCGTCGACGCCGCCACCCTCACCACGCTGGAGAACCACGGCGCCGACGTCCACGGCCACGAGGGCGAGGAGGACCACGCCCACGAGGAGGAGGGCGAGGCCCACGCCGAGGGCGACGGGCACAACCACGGCGAGGAGGGCGGCGCGGACCCGCACATCTGGCTGGACCCCCTGAAGTACGCCGAGGCCGCCGAGGGCGTCGGGAAGTCCCTGGAGAAGGCCGACCCGGACAACGCCGCCGCCTACCGGAAGAACACCACCGCCCTGGTCGCCGAGCTGGGCGAGCTGAACACCGCGTACGCCACCGGCCTGAAGACCACCGCGACCAGGACCTTCATCACCACCCACTCCGCCTTCGGCTACCTCGCCGAGCGCTACGGGCTCTCCCAGCACGGCATCGCGGGCATCGACCCCGAGGCCGAGCCGAGCCCCGCCCGCGTCCAGGAGCTGCACACCGTCGCCGAGAAGGAGAAGGCCACCACCGTCTTCTTCGAGACCCTCGCCAGCGACCGGACCGCCCGGACCCTCGCCAAGGACACCGGGTTGCGGACGGACGTCCTGGACCCGCTGGAGGGAATCACCGACGCCTCCAGGGGCGCTGACTACTTCGAGGTCATGCGGGCCAACCTGGCCGCGCTGAAGAAGGCGCTCGGCGCGAAGTGACCCGTACCCCACCCGGAGCGGAGGCGCTCATGCCGGAACGTGACACCAGCACCCGCGAGCCCGTGATCGCCCTGCGCGGCGCCACGGCCACCCTGGGCGCGCGCCCCGTGCTGCGCGGGGTGGACCTCACCGTGCGCCGGGGCGAGGTCGTCGCCCTGCTCGGCGCCAACGGCTCCGGCAAGTCCACCGCCGTACGGTCGGCCATCGGCCAGGTCCCGCTGACCGGCGGCGCCGTCGAGCTGTTCGGCACCGAGCTGCGCCGCTTCCGCCAGTGGGGCCGGGTCGGGTACGTCCCGCAGCGCACCACCGCCGCGGGCGGCGTGCCCGCCACCGTCCGCGAGGTCGTCGCCTCCGGGCGGCTGGCCCGGACGAAGCTGCGGTGGCCGGGGAAGGCGGACCGGGCGGCCGTCGACCGCGCCATCGAGCTGGTCGGGCTCGCCGACCGGGCCGGGGACTCCGTGAGCGCCCTCTCGGGGGGCCAGCACCAACGCGTCCTGATCGCCCGCGCCCTGGCCGCCGAGCCGGAGCTGCTGATCATGGACGAGCCGATGGCCGGGGTCGACCTGGCCAGCCAGGAGATCCTCGCCGCGACCCTGCGCGACCAGGTGGCCCGCGGGGCCTCCGTGCTGCTCGTGCTGCACGAGCTGGGACCGCTGGAGCCCCTGATCGACCGGGCCGTCGTCCTGCGCGACGGCTGCGTGACGCACGACGGCCCGCCGCCCGAGGCGCTCGGCCAGCACGCGCTGCCCGGCCACGACCACGTACACCCCCACGCGGCCTCCGAGCCCGTCCGGACGGGACTGCTGACCTGATGACCCTGGAATTCCTGACCCCTCCCTTCATGCAGCGGGCGCTCCTCGCGGCCGTCCTCGTCGGCATCACCGCCCCCGCCATCGGGATCTACCTGGTGCAGCGCCGCCAGGCCCTGATGGGCGACGGCATCGGGCACATCGCGATGACCGGCGTCGGCCTCGGCTTCCTGCTCTCCACCAGCCCCGTCTGGATGGCCACGGCCGTCGCGGTGGCCGGCGCGGTCGTCATGGAACTGATCCGCTGGTACGGGCACACCCGCGGCGACCTCGCGCTCGCGATGCTCTTCTACGGCGGCATGGCGGGCGGCGTCATGCTGATCAACCTGTCCGACACGGGCTCCAACGCCAACCTGACCTCGTACCTCTTCGGCTCGCTCTCCACGGTCTCCGACACGGACGTCATCGCCATCTGCGCGCTCGCCGCGTTCGTGGTCCTGGTCACCGTGGGGCTGCGCCGGCACCTGTTCGCCGTCAGCCAGGACGAGGAGTTCGCGCGGGTCACCGGGGTGCCGGTGCGGGTGCTGAACCTGCTGATCGCGGTCACGGCCGCCGTCACGGTGACCGTCGCGATGCGGGTCGTCGGCCTGCTGCTGGTCAGCGCGCTGATGGTGGTGCCGGTGGCGGCCGCCCAGCAGATCACCCGCTCCTTCCGGGCCACCTTCGTGCTGTCGGTGGTGATCGGCACGGCGGTCACCCTCTCCGGCACCGTGACCTCCTACTACCAGGACGTCCCGCCCGGCGCGACGATCGTGCTGCTGGCCATCGCGGTGTTCGTCGCGCTGACCCTGCTCGCCGCCCCGCTGGCCCGGCGCCGGGCGCGGGCGAGCGAGGCGAAGGGGGCCGCGTGCACCCTGGAGGTACCGGCCGCCCGGCGGGACGCGGACGACGTGCGGGTCTGAGGGCACGGCCCGTCCGGACTGGCACAATGGCCCGACACATACGGGCGACACGAGGAGGCACCTGTGGCCACGGCGCCGATCAGTGGCACGAACGCAGCGCCGGTACGCGGCCGGTCCACCCGGCAGCGGGCGGCGGTGGCGGCGGCGCTCGACGAGGTCGACGAATTCCGCTCCGCCCAGGAGCTGCACGACGTCCTCAAGCACCGCGGCGACTCCGTGGGCCTGACCACCGTCTACCGGACCCTGCAGTCCCTCGCCGACGCGGGCGAGGTCGACGTGCTGCGCACCTCCGAGGGCGAGGCCGTCTACCGGCGGTGCTCGACCGGCGACCACCACCACCACCTCGTGTGCCGCCTCTGCGGCAAGGCCGTCGAGGTCGAGGGGCCCGCCGTGGAGCAGTGGGCCGAGACGATCGCCGCCCAGCACGGCTACGTCAACGTCGCGCACACGGTGGAGGTCTTCGGCACCTGCGCGGAGTGCGCCGCGACCAAGGAGTGACGGACGCCCCCGGCGGCTCCGGAGTGCGCGAGCACCCCGGAGCCGCCTTCGCGCGTCACCGCGGGGCGGCGGCCTCCGCCTCCGCGGCCCCGCCGAAGCGGCGGTCGCGCTGGGCGTACTCCAGGCAGGCCCGCCACAGGTCCCGGCGGTCGAAATCCGGCCACAGAACGTCCTGGAAGACCATCTCGGCGTACGCGCTCTGCCAGATCAGGTAGTTCGAGGTGCGCTGCTCGCCGCTGGGGCGCACGAAGAGGTCCACGTCCGGCATGTCCGGGTAGTAGATGTACTTCTGGAACGTCTTCTCGTTGACCTTGGCGGGGTCGAGCCGGCCGGCGGCGACGTCCTGGGCCAGGCGCTGCGCGGCGTCCGCGATCTCGGCGCGGCCCCCGTAGTTGACGCAGAAGTACAGCGTCATGCGGTCGTTGTCCTTGGTCTGCTCCTGGGCGACCTGGAGCTCCTGGACGACGGACTTCCACAGCTTGGGCATCCGGCCGACCCAGCGGATGCGGATGCCCAGCTCGTCCATCTCGTCGCGGCGGCGGCGGATCACGTCGCGGTTGAAGTTCATCAGGAACTTCACCTCGTCCGGCGAGCGCTTCCAGTTCTCCGTGGAGAAGGCGTACAGCGAGAGGTTCTTGACCCCCATCTCGATGCACCCCTTGAGCACGTCCAGCACGACGCCCTCGCCGACCTTGTGGCCCTCGGTGCGGGGCAGGCCGCGCTCCTTGGCCCAGCGGCCGTTGCCGTCCATCACGACGGCGACGTGCCGGGGCACCAGCTCACCGGGGATCTTCGGCGGGGTCGCGCCCGAGGGGTGCGGCTCGGGGTTCTTGTACGTGCGCCGGTTGCGGCCGCCCAGTATCCCGCGTACTGCCATGAGCTTCTCAGTCTCCCTGTGTCACTTCTCTACGTACCGCAGCGAGCGCAGGCCGCGCTCCAGGTGCCAGTGCAGATAGGCGGACACCAGCCCGCTCCCCTCCCTGACATGGCGTGCCTCGCACGCGTCCGCCGTCGCCCAGTCGCCGCTGAGCAGCGCGCTCAGCAGCCCGAGGGCCTGTGCCGAGGGTACGACGCTGCCGGGGGCCCGGCAGTCACCGCAGACGACGCCCCCGGCCGCGACCGAGAAGAACCGGTTCGGGCCGGGCATCCCGCACCGGGCGCAGTCCTCGAAGCTGGGCGCGTAGCCGTTGACCGCGAGCGAGCGCAGCAGGAACGCGTCGAGGATGAGGTGGGGGGCGTGCTCGCCGCGGGAGAGGGTGCGCAGTCCGCCGACGAGCAGCAGGTACTGCTGGACGGCCGGCTCCCCCTCGTGGTCGGTGAACCGCTCGGCGGTCTCCAGCATCGCGGTGCCCGCGGTGTAGCGGGCGTAGTCGGAGACGATGCCGCCGCCGTACGGGGCGATGGTCTCGCTCTGGGTGCACAGCGGCAGCCCGCGGCCGACCAACTCGGCGCCGCGGGCGAAGAACTGCACGTCGACGTGGGAGAAGGGCTCCAGCCGCGCCCCGAACTTGGACTTGGTGCGGCGCACCCCGCGGGCGACGGCGCGGACCCGGCCGTGGCCGCGGGTGAGGATCGTGATGATCCGGTCGGCCTCGCCCAGTTTCTGCGTACGCAGTACGACGCCGTCGTCCCGGAACAAGCTCATGGGCCCATTGTCGCCCACCGGGCGGGCGGGGCGGCCGGGCCGGCTACGTGGGCGTGCGGGCGGCGGCGGCCAGCAGGCGGGCGGTGTCGTCGGCGGGCAGCTCCAGCGCGTTGCCGATCGTCGACAGCACCTGGCGTTCGGCGGCGCGGTAGGGGCCGTCGGCGAGCGCGATCCGGGCGCCCTGGAGCAGGACGGACTCCCGGCCCGCGGTGGCCAGGTGCGGGGCGAGCGGGGCCAGCACCTCGTGCAGCTCGATGGCGAGGGTCGCGCCGCACGCCTCCGCGGCCGGGTCGGCCCCGCCGTCGTGCGCGGTGTCGGCGGCCAGCACCTCGGCGACGGTGAAGAGCTGCTCCTGGGTGCAGTCGTCCAGCCCGGCGTCGCGCACGGTGGCGACCGCGGCGTCCAGCACCGTGCGGGAGGTGGTGCCGCCCGCGGCGAGGACGGCCAGGGTGACCGTGTGGACGGCCTCGCGGAGCATCGCGGAGAACCGGGTGGTGGTCGGGTGGTCCAGGACGTCCAGGGCGTGGCGGGCGCGGCAGGAGGCGCACTCGACGACGGACCCGGCCTCGCCCCGGCGGACCACCGGGACGCCGAGGACGGTGAGGCGGCGGCGGCCCGCGAGGCGCCGGTAGTTGCGGTCCCCGCCGCAGTCGGGGCAGAAGAAGGCGCCGTCGCCGACGGCGTCCCAGACGGTGCGGATGCCGCAGAAGACCGGACTCAGAGCGCGTTGTCCCTTGACTGACCGCACGTGGCACACCTCCGTAACGCTCCGGCAACACTGCCGTGTGTGGACGTGATGTTAGCCACATGGGCGACACGGCGTCAGCCTCCAGGACGTCACGGCCCCGGTATATGGCCGAACCCCGACCGCCCGTGCGGGCGGTCGGGGTCCTCGGGCCGGGCCCGCGGCGGGCCGGATTCCGTACGAAGGGGGGCCCGGCGGGGTCAGCGCGCGGCGCGGTTGACGGCGGAGACGACCGCCTTGAGCGAGGCGCGGGTGGTGTTGGCGTCGATCCCGATGCCCCACAGCACCTTGCCGTCGATCGCGCACTCGATGTACGAGGCGGCCTGGGAGCTGGCGCCCTCGCTCATCGTGTGCTCCGAGTAGTCGAGCAGACGGGCGTCGATGCCGATGGCCTGCAACGCGTCGAAGAACGCGGAGATCGGGCCGTTGCCGATGCCGGTGAGCACGGTGTCCGTGCCGTCGACGGTGGCCTCGACGGTCAGCGTGTCCCGGCCCTCGGCGTCGGTGGTGGTTTGGCCGGAGCGGATCTGCACCCGGCCCCAGCGGGAGGCGTCGTCCGGGTGGGGCAGGTACTCGTCCTGGAAGGCCGTCCAGATCTGCGTCGGGGTGACCTCGCCGCCCTCGGCGTCGGTCTTGGCCTGAATGATCCGGGAGAACTCGATCTGCATCCGGCGCGGCAGGTCCAGCTTGTGGTCGTTCTTCAGGACGTAGGCGATGCCGCCCTTGCCGGACTGCGAGTTGACCCGGATGACGGCCTCGTACGAGCGGCCGACGTCCTTCGGGTCGATCGGCAGGTACGGGACGGCCCACTCCAGGTCGTCCACGGTCCGGCCCTGGGCCGCCGCCTCGCGCTCCATGGCGTCGAAGCCCTTCTTGATGGCGTCCTGGTGGGAGCCGGAGAAGGCGGTGTAGACGAGGTCGCCCGCGTAGGGGTGGCGCGGGTGGATCTCCATCTGGTTGCAGTACTCGCTGGTGCGGCGGATCTCGTCGATCTGCGAGAAGTCGATCTGCGGGTCCACGCCCTGGGAGAAGAGGTTCATGCCCAGGGTGACCAGGTCGACGTTGCCGGTGCGCTCGCCCTGGCCGAACAGGCAGCCCTCGACGCGGTCGGCGCCGGCCATGACGGCCAGCTCGGCGGCGGCGACGGCGGTGCCCCGGTCGTTGTGCGGGTGGACGGAGAGGCAGACGAACTCGCGGCGGGTCAGGTGGCGGGACATCCACTCGAACCGGTCCGCGTGGGTGGAGGGCGTCGAACGCTCCACGGTGGCGGGCAGGTTGAGGATGATCTCGCGGCCCTCCTCGGGCTGCCAGACGTCGCAGACGGCCTCGCAGACCTCCAGGGCGAAGTCCAGCTCGGTGTCGGTGAAGATCTCCGGGCTGTACTGGTAGCCGAAGATCGTCTCCGAGCCCAGGATCTTGTCGGCGTACTCCATGACCAGCCGGGTACCGTCCACCGCGATCTGCTTGACCTCCTCGCGCGAGCCCCGGAACACGACGCGGCGGAAGGTCGGGGCGGTGGCGTTGTAGAGGTGGACCGTGGCCCGGTGCGCGCCGACCAGCGATTCGACGGTGCGCTCGATCAGCTCCTCGCGGGCCTGCGTCAGGACGGAGATCGTCACGTCCTCGGGGATCGCCCCCTCCTCGATGATGGAGCGGACGAACGCGAAGTCGGTCTCGCCGGAGGAGGGGAAGCCGACCTCGATCTCCTTGAAGCCCATCGTGACGAGCAGGTCGAACATCTCGCGCTTGCGGGCGGGCGACATGGGGTCGATCAGCGCCTGGTTGCCGTCGCGCAGATCGGTGGAGAGCCAGCGCGGCGCCACGGTGATCCGGTTGTCGGGCCAGGTGCGGTCGGGGATCTCCACGGCCTCGTAGCCGCGGTACTTGTGGACCGGCATCCCGGACGGCTTCTGGAGCTGCGTCGCGTTGGTGATCGGGGTGGGGCGGCCGACGGAATTACCGGTGGGATTCACGGTGGTCATGGCGTGGGGCTCCTCGGGTCCAGCACGGAGGGGGTCCCCCCGACTCCTCGGAAGGAGGCTCGGGGGCGGCCGACTGTGCCACTGCAGCACCAGACTCCGCGGGGAGGGGGTCGGCCTACGACTACAGGCCCTCGCCGCGGCAGCTAAGGAGAAGCAGCCCGAAACGCATGATGCCGTGAGCGTAACCGAGTGTGCTCCGGGGTGTCGGCCCGTATCAGTATGCGGGACCGGGCGACGAGGGAGGGGAAACGGTGACTCATCACTCTATTTCGTCAATCCCGGTCGCAACCGGTGACAGTGGAGTGACAGAGTGCCACAGTCGTTCTATGCACCTTCGAACCGACGACGCACGCCATCCCGTCTTCTGCACCATCGTTCCGCCCCACGTCCTGGACCACCTCGCCCGGTCCGGTGACGCCCGGCTCGCGGACCCGGCCCGCCGCACCCTGGAGGCGGACGGCCTGCGCCGCACCCGCCGCCTGATGCACGCGCGCACCGCCGCCCCGGCCGCCCCCGGCGCGGGCGCGGTCCCCGCCAAGCCCCACCGCACCCTGTACGACTGCGAGAACGGCACCGCCCTGCCCGGCCGCCGGGTCCGCGGCGAGGGCGACAAGCCCACCTCCGACGCCAGCGTCAACCGCGCGTACGCCGGACTGGGCGCCACGTTCGACCTGCTGCTCTCCGCGTACGGGCGCAGCTCGATCGACGGCAAGGGCCTGCCGCTGACGGGCTCCGTGCACTACGGCCAGGAGTACAACAACGCGTTCTTCGACGGCGAGCAGATGGTCTTCGGGGACGGCGACGGCGAGGTCTTCCTCGACTTCACCGTCGCGGTCGACATCATCGCCCACGAGTTGGCCCACGGGCTGACGCAGTACACCGCCAACCTGCGCTACGAGGGCCAGTCCGGCGCGCTCAACGAGTCCGTGTCCGACGTGATCGGCTCGCTGGTCAAGCAGTACTCCCTGGGCCAGAGCGCCGAGCAGGCGGACTGGCTGATCGGGGCGGGGCTGCTGGCGGACCGCGTCAACGGGGACGGGCTGCGCTCGCTGAAGGCGCCGGGCACGGCGTACGACGACGACGTGCTCGGCAAGGACCCGCAGCCCGCGTCCATGGCCGACTACATCGAGACGGAGGAGGACAACGGCGGGGTCCACCTGAACTCCGGCATCCCCAACCGCGCGTTCCACCTCCTGGCCACCGCGCTCGGCGGCAACGCCTGGGAGCGCGCCGGGCAGATCTGGTTCGACGTGCTGACCGGCGGCGAGCTGACGGCCACCGCGGACTTCGCGGAGTTCGCCCGGCTGACGGTGGCGGCGGCGGGCGACCGCTTCGGCGAGGGGGACGAGCGGGAGGCGGTCCTGAAGGCATGGTCGGAGGTGGGCGTCCCGACACGGGCGTGAGCCGGACCGCCCGCGAGGCGGGGTTGAGCGCCCGCCCGGCCCCCGATAGACAGGACCCCATGCGTATCCAGGTCAGCCGGACCGGCGGCTTCGCCGGCATCGCCCGCACCCATGAGGTCGACACCGAGGGGCGGGCGGACGCCGCGGAGTGGCACGCGCTCGCCGAGGCGGCGCTCGACTCCGCCGCCCGGACCCCGCCGCCGGGGACGCCGGACGGCTTCCGCTACCGCATCACCATCGACGACCGCACCGTGCACTGCGCCGACCCCGACCTGACCGAGGCGCAGCGCACGCTGGTCTCACGCGTCCTCAAGGAGGGCGCGTGAGACCGGTGGCGGGGTGAGGACAGGGCGCGGGGGGCGGCGCGGCCGCGCCGCCCCCCGGACGGGGCCCGGCTCCGAGCGCGGCGCGCGCGGTCCCGGCCCGGCTCGGCGCTCCGGCCCGCGCAGTCGTTTCGGGCCCCCGCGGCCGTCCCCGCGCCCCTCAACCCCAGGGGCCTCAGCGGCTCCGCACGGCCGCGCCGCCCTCCGACCGGCCGACGGGGCCCGGCTCAGAACCCCAGCTTGCGCAGTTGCTTCGGGTCGCGCTGCCAGTCCTTGGCGACCTTCACGTGCAGGTCGAGGAAGACCGGCGTGCCGAGCAGCGCCTCGATGTGCTTGCGCGACTTGGTGCCGACGTCCTTCAGCCGCTGGCCCTTCGGGCCGATGATGATGCCCTTCTGGCTCGGCCGCTCGATGTAGACGTTGGCGTGGATGTCCAGCAGCGGCCGGTCCGCCGGGCGGTCCTGGCGCGGCAGCATCTCCTCGACGACGACCGCGATGGAGTGCGGCAGCTCGTCGCGTACGCCTTCGAGCGCGGCCTCGCGGATCAGCTCCGCGACCATGACCATCTCCGGCTCGTCCGTGAGGTCGCCCTCCGGGTAGAGCGGCGGGCTCTCGGGGAGCAGCGGGGCGATGAGGTCGGCGAGCAGGCTCACCTGCTGGTCCTTGACCGCCGAGACCGGCACGATCTCGGCCCACTCGAAGCCCAGCTCGTCGGCGAGCGCGGAGACGGCGATGAGCTGCTCGGCGAGCGTCTTGGAGTCGACCAGGTCGGTCTTGGTGATGATGGCCATCTTGGGGGTCTTCCTGATCCCCGCGAGCTCCTTGACGATGTACTTGTCGCCGGGGCCGAGCTTCTGGTCGGCGGGCAGGCAGAAGCCGATCACGTCGACCTCCGCCCAGGTGGTCCGCACGACGTCGTTGAGCCGCTCGCCCAGGAGGGTGCGCGGCTTGTGGAGGCCGGGGGTGTCGACCAGGATCAACTGCGCGTCGTCGCGGTGCACGATGCCGCGCACCGTGTGCCGGGTCGTCTGGGGGCGGTTGGAGGTGATCGCCACCTTCTGACCGACGAGAGCGTTCGTGAGGGTGGACTTGCCGGCGTTGGGACGGCCCACGAAGCAGGCGAAGCCGGCCCGGTGGGGGGAGGTGTGCTCCGCCTGCTGGGCAGCGGCTTCTTGGTTCGGTCGAGCGCTCATGGCGACCATTCTCCCCGATCGCGGCGGCACTGCCGCACAGTGGGCCGCGCCCGCCCCCCGCGGGACGCCTCCGGACGTCCGCGCACGGGGTCGGCGGCGCCCGGTCTCAGCCCGCCGTCGCGCGGAGCCGCAGCGCGCCGTCCGGGCCCGCGAGCAGCACCGGTGTCCCCGCTCCGCCCAGGTCCCGCACGGCGGCCAGGTCGTCCGCGGAGAGCTCCCCGGCGGCGGAGACGACCGCCGCGGCCTCCAGGGACGTCGCGCCGCTGGCCACCGCCATGGCGACGGCGGTCTGCAGGGCGCTCAGCTTCAGCGACTCCAGCGCCACCGTGCCCGCGACGTACGTACGCCCCGTCTCGTCCCGTACGGCCGCGCCCTCGGGCACCCCGTTGCGGGCGCGGGCGCTGCGCGCCAACGTGACGATCTTGCTGTCCTCGGCGTCGAGGCCGGTGGTCTCAGTCATGGCACGAGCATACGAAGCGCCCGGCGGCACGGGGACGCTCACCCCCGCGCCACCGGGCGCTGCCCGGCCGTCCTACGGTCGGTCGAGCCGCAGCCGCCGCGCCTTGGGGAGGCCGGCGACCACCGCGTCGTAGGAGTCCTCGATCAGTTCGCGCAGCAGCTTCTCCGGGACGCCGGAGACGGTCACCGTGTTCCAGTGGCGCTTGTTCATGTGCCGGCCGGGGACGATCGCGGGGTACGCCGCGCGGAGCCGGACCGCCTCGTCGGGGTCGCACTTGAGGTTGACCGTGAGCGGCCGCGCGTCCAGCGCGGTGAGGGCGAAGAGTCTGCCGCAGACCTTGAAGACCGAGGTCTCCGGGCCGAACGGGAACTCCTCCACGCTCGCGTCGAACCCCAGGCAGAAGGCGCGCAGCCGGTCGGGCGTCATTCCTCGTCCTTCTCCTCGGCCGCCTGCTCCTCGGGCTCCACCAGCACCGTGACGATCTTGTTCCGGCGGCCCGCCGGGGACTCGGCGGTCAGGCGGAGCCTTCGGCCGTCGGGGAGTTCGACGACGGCCGAGGCGCCGGCGATCGGGACCCGGCCGAGCGCCTTGGCCAGGAGGCCGCCGACGGTCTCCACGTCCTCGTCGTCGTACTCGTCGAGCCCGAAGAGGTCCCCGAGGTCGCCGATGTCGAGCCGTGCGGTGACGCGGTAGCAGCCGCTGCCGAGCTCCTGGACGGGCGGCAGCTCCCGGTCGTACTCGTCGGTGATCTCGCCGACGATCTCCTCCAGGATGTCCTCGATGGTGACGATGCCCGCCGTGCCGCCGTACTCGTCGATGACGACCGCGACGTGGCTGCGGTCCCGCTGCATCTCGCGCAGCAGGTCCCCGGCGTTCTTGGTGTCGGGGACGAACGCGGCGGGGCGCATGGCGGTGGAGACCGGGTCGCCCTCGGCCTCCCGGTTGATGTGCGTCTTGCGGACCAGGTCCTTGAGGTAGACGATGCCGAGGACGTCGTCCTCGTTCTCCCCGGTGACCGGTATCCGCGAGAACCCGGAGCGCAGGGCGAGGGTGAGGGCCTGGCGGACCGTCTTGTACCGCTCGATGCAGACGAGGTCGGTGCGCGGCACCATGACCTCGCGGACCAGGGTGTCGCCCAGCTCGAAGACCGAGTGCACCATGCGGCGCTCGTCGTCCTCGATGAGGGACTCCGCCTCGGCGAGGTCCACCATGGCGCGCAGCTCGGCCTCGCTGGCGAACGGCCCCTTGCGGAACCCCTTGCCCGGCGTCAGCGCGTTGCCCACGAGGATCAGCAGTTGCGGGATGGGTCCCATGATCCGGGCCAGCGGCAGCAGCACGTACGCCGAGGCCGTCGCGGTGTTCAGCGGGTGCTGGCGGCCGATGGTGCGCGGGGAGACCCCGATGGCCACGTAGCTGACGAGGACCATGACGCCCATCGCGACGGCCAGCGCCTCCCAGGTCTCGGGGAACTCCTGGAGGCAGGCGTAGGTGACGAGCACCCCGGCCGACATCTCGCAGGCGACCCGCACCAGCAGGGCGACGTTGAGGTAGCGGGTCGGGTCGGCGGCGATCTGCGCCAGCTTCGCGCTGCCGCGGCGGCCGGAGCGGACCGCCTCGTCCGCCCGGAAGCTGGAGGTGCGGGCGATGCCCGCCTCCGCGCAGGCGGCCAGCCAGCCGACGACGACCAGCAGCACGACGCCGACGACCAGGGGCGCGCTCACGAGACGGTGGGGGCGGGGGAGGCGCCGGTGAGCCCGCGCTCTCCCCGCCAGCCGTCCACGATCGCGGCCTGGAGACCGAACATCTCGGCCTTCTCGTCCGGCTCCTCGTGGTCGTACCCCAGCAGGTGCAGCACTCCGTGGACGGTCAGGAGTTGGAGCTCCTCGTCCATGGAGTGCTGGGTCGGCGCCTCCTCGCCCTGCTTCTTCGCGACCTCGGGGCAGAGCACGATGTCACCGAGGAGTCCCTGCGGGGGCTCCTCGTCGTCCTTGGCCGGCGGGCGCAGCTCGTCCATCGGGAAGGACATGACATCGGTCGGGCCCGGCAGGTCCATCCACTGGATGTGCAACTGCTCCATGGCCTCGGCGTCCACCACGATCACCGAGAGCTCGGACAGCGGGTGGATCCGCATCCGGGCCAGCGCGTAGCGGGCGATGTCGAGGATCGCCTGCTCGTCGACCTCGGTTCCGGACTCGTTGTTGACGTCGATCGACATGGTGCGCTGCGACTACTTCCCGTTGCGACGGTCGCGTCGGCCGTCCGCCCGGCCGTCCGCCCGACCGTCTTGCTGACCGTCTCGGCTGTCGTACTTCTCGTACGCGTCGACGATACGGCCGACGAGCTTGTGCCGGACGACATCCTGGGAGGTGAGGCGGGAGAAGTGGACGTCGTCCAGGCCCTCCAGGATCTCCTGGACCTGCCGCAACCCGCTCTTGGTGCCGCTCGGCAGGTCGACCTGGGTGATGTCACCGGTGATGACGATCTTGGAGTCGAAGCCGAGGCGGGTGAGGAACATCTTCATCTGCTCGGCGCTGGTGTTCTGCGCCTCGTCGAGGATGATGAAGGCGTCGTTGAGCGTGTTGTGCGTCAGCAGGTAGTCCTGGGTGACGTACAGCGAGTCCTCCGCCGCAACCTGGATGCAGACCGCCTCTTCGCGTCCGGCCGGCTCGATGCTGTCGATGAACCGCATCGGGCGTCCGCCGCCCCCGGCCGCGCGGTACTTCTCGGCCTTGCGGGCGAGGCGGAAGGGCTCGATGCCCTCGGGCAGACGGATGTCGACGATGTGGGCGTCGTAGCGGTGGTGGACGGCCCGTCCCCGGGCCAGCCCCGGCGCCCGGCCCTCCGCCGGCCGGCGGCGCGTGTACGCGACTCCTCCGAGCGAGCGCACCAACGCGATCACATCGTCGCGCAGAAGGATCGAGGAGGTCGAGTACTGAACGCGGCAGGTCCGGTCCGACTGGGTGACCGGGCCGCCGTCGGCGTCCAGAAGACCCTGGAGCACCGCCAGGCGGACCTCGGCCGCATTGTGCAGATAGGCGTCCGGAACGAACTTCGAGCAGGACCGGGTCCCGAGGAGGTCCAATTGCCGCAGGGCGGCGGTGACGGGATTCTCCAGGGTCACCACGTCACCCGGCGCCTTCGTGCGGTTCAGCACGTAGTCCGGCCCGCCCTTGTGCCGCAGGGTGACGCCGGTGAGCGCTCCCTGCAGAGCTTCGACGAGCTCAGGATCCGCGGTGGCGAACGACGGCGTGGTGGAGCCGGTGAGACAGCCGTCGCCGAGCAGCAGGCCCAGTGCGTACGGGTCCATCGGGACCTCGCGCTCCGGGAAGCTGACGGGCGCGGTCAGCATCGGCAGCTCGTACCGGCGCGCGTGCGCCGCGCGGAGGTTGCCGATCATCTCCTTCGTCTCCAGGACCCTCCACGGCTTGTCCCTGCGGCGGTCGGAGGCGGTCCGGACCGTCCACAGGTGCTCGCCGCAGCACAGGGTCCAGGAACCGTCCTGCGCGCTGACGCGGTAGATGTCCTTCTCACCCTGCGGGTACACCCCGAGGACAGGGGTCGGCTCACCGTTGGAGCCGATGACGAGGTCGCCCACCGCGAGGCTGCCGATGGGGCGCCAGCCGTCGGGGGTCAGCACCTTGGTGAAGACGGGTTGCGCCCTGCCCCGCATATATGCAAGTGGCGCGACCTCGATCGTGCCCGCCGCCATCAGGCGCGGGATCGAGTCGGGGTCGAGCATGTCGTGCAGGGCGTCGTAGAGCGGGCGGAGATACGGGTCGATCTTGTCGAACAGGGTGCCCGGCAGGAAGCCGAGCCGCTCCCCCGCCTCGACCGCGGGGCGGGTCAGGATGATCCGGCTGACCTGCTTGGCCTGGAGGGCCTGGACGGCCTTGGCCATGGCGAGATAGGTCTTGCCCGTGCCGGCGGGGCCGATGCCGAAGACGATCGTGTGCTGGTCGATCGCGTCGACGTACCGCTTCTGGTTGAGCGTCTTGGGGCGGATGGTGCGACCGCGGTTGGAGAGGATGTTCTGGGTGAGCACCTCGGCGGGCGTCTCGCCGGCGGGGCCCGCCGTCCCGTCGCCGCTCGCCCTGAGCATGGCGATCGACCGTTCCACTGCGTCCTCCGTCATCGGGGCTCCGGTGCGGAGCACGAGCATCATCTCGTCGAACAGGCGTTGGATGAGAGCGACGTCGGCGGCCTCGCCCGTGGCACTGATCTCGTTGCCCCGGACATGGATGTCGGCCGCCGGGAAGGCCCTTTCGATCGCGCGCAACAGTGAGTCGCCCGATCCGAGGAGCATCACCATGGGGTGTGCGGCCGGGACCCTGATCTGGGCGCTCGCCTGCGGCTGCGGTATGGGTGAGTGAGTCATGGGCCGGCCCTATGGCCTGCGCATACCTCCCGTTGCAGGGTTCTCGCTGCTCGACAACCTCTGGACCACCAAGCGTACGACCTGCCGCTGACAACCCCGAGGGCTTTTACCGACCGCCCCGCCCCGGCCCCGCGCCCGCTCACTGGCGGAAGCCGATCGTGGGGACCGCCCGCCGCAGCGGCCAGGCGCGCGCCGCGGTGGGCAGCAGCTCGTCCAGGAAGGCGTAGCGCTCCAGTGCGGCCGGGTCCTGGTCGGCGCAGGTGCGGACGCGCTGCCACCAGGCGGCGATCTCGGCCCAGCCGGGCGCGGAGAGCGAGCCGCCGAACTCCTGGACCGAGAGGGCGGCGGTGAGTCCGGCGAAGGCGAGCCGGTCGGCGAGCGGCCAGTCCGCGAGGGTCCCGGTGACGAATCCGGCGACGAAGACGTCGCCGGCCCCGGTGGGGTCGAGCGCCTCCACCTCGATGGCGGGCACCTCGGCGTCGACGCCGGTGCGCCCGTCGACGGCGTACGCGCCCTCGGCCCCCAGGGTGACCACGGCGAGCGGCACGCGGTCGGCGAGCGCGCGGGCGGCGGCGCGCGGGCAGTCGGTGCGGGTGTAGCGCATCGCCTCCTCGGCGTTGGGCAGGAAGGCCTCGCAGTGCTCCAGGTCGGGCAGGGCGTCCAGCTCCCAGCGGCCGGTCTCGTCCCAGCCGACGTCGGCGAAGATCCGCGCCCCGTCGCGGGCGGCGGTGGCGACCCAGGGCTCGGCGCGGCCCGGTGTCAGCGAGGCGATCGCGGCGCGGGCGCGCGGCGGGCACCGGGGGAAGTCCTGGCCGGGCACGGCCGCGCCGTCGGGCAGCGGGGCCTCGTGGCCGTGCGAGACCATGGTGCGCTCCCCCTCGTACGCCATGGAGACGGTGACCGGGGAGTGCCAGCCGGGGACGGTGTGGGACATCGACAGGTCGATGCCCTCGCCCTGCTGGAGGGCGTCCCAGCAGTACTCCCCGTAGTGGTCGTCCCCGAAGGCGGCGGCGAGCGAGGTGTGCAGGCCCAGCCGGGCGAGGGCGGTGGCCATGTTGGCGACGCCGCCGGGGCTGGAGCCCATCCCGCGGGCCCAGGACTCGGTGCCGCGCACGGGGGCGCTGTCCAGGCCGGTGAAGACGATGTCGAGGAAGACCGGGCCCGTCAGGAAGACGTCGCAGGCGGGGTCCCGCGGGGCGCGCAGCGCCAGCAGGGGGTCGATGCCCGGAGTGTCTGTGCTCACCGTGCGCTCCCGGTCGTGCGGCGAACCCCGTGGGATTCGGACAGTCTGCGATGCCGCCAGTCTGCCCGATCCGGGTGCACGGACGGGGGTACTCCCCCGTTCGGCGCAGCCCGCTCCGACCTGCGCAAACGGGGGCCGCTACCCGCGCGTTCGACCCATAAACCGATAAGTGGCCCGGATCACAGCGAGGCGGCTTTCTCCTGGCCGGGGGCGCTTGATACAAATTGCCCGCGCGCACCTTCGGGGACGTTGTCCGACGAGAGCCGCACCTTCTCGCATTCCCCTCTTTCTCCGGTTTCCCCCGTGTCTCCCCGTGTCTCCCCGCTGGGTATCGCGGTGCGTTCCCCTGCCTCACCCCCGTCTCCCTCCCCTCCCCCGCCTGCTCAGGCATGTCCTCATCAGGAACGCCCATGTCCTCGCGCCCGCGCGCCGCGTGGCCTCTGGTCGCCGTGTTCACCGCCGGTTACCTCGCCTCCTACCTGCTCCCCACCGTCGTCGGCCGGCTCAGCGCCCATCTGGGCCTGACCCCCGCCCAGGCGGGCCTGGTCGGCAGCGCCCTGCTGCTCAGTTCGGCCGCCGCCGGGTTCGCCCTGGCGGGCCGGGTCGAGCGGTACGGGGCCCGCACCCCGGCGCGCGCCGGGCTGGTGCTCGCCGCCGCCGGGTACGGCTGCGCGGCGCTGGCCGGATCGGTGCCCCTGGTCGTACTGGGCGTGATGGTCGGCGGTCTGGGCTCGGGCACGGCGACGGCGGTCGCCGCGGCGGGCATCGCCGCCCAGCGCGACCCGCACCGGACCTCCTCGCTCGGGCTGCTCGCCGTCTCCGCGACCGCGGGCGCCCTCTACCTGACGATCCCCCACCTCGGCGGCGGGCACCGGCTCCCGTTCGCCGCGATCGCCCTGGTGGCGCTCCTCGTGTGGCCGGCGACCGCCCGGCTCGGCGGTCCGAACGCGCCGGAGGAGTCGGCGGCACGGATCACCGGGCGGCTCCCGCACCGCCGGTCCGGTCTGGTGCTGGCGGGCGGGATGCTCGTGTGGTCCATGGCGCAGAACGCGCTGTGGGGCGTCAGCAGCCGCATCGGCGTGGTCCAGGCGGGGCTCTCGGAGGTCACCGTCGGCGCGGTGTTCGCCGCCGCGCTCGGCGCGGGGCTGCTCGGCGTGACGGGCGCGGGGATGCTCGGCGCGCGGGTCGGCCGGGCGGTGCCGATCGGGCTGGGGACGGTGGTCATCGCGGCGAGCATCTGGCTCAGCTCCTCCGCCCGCGACCTGGCCTCCTTCGCGACCGGCGAGGTGCTGTGGAACGCCGTCTACCCGGTGGTCCTGTCGTATCTGATCGGCCTGGCGGCCTCCCTGGACGTACGGGGGCGCTGGGCGGTCCTGGCGGGGTCGGCCTCGTCCATGGGCGTGGCCTGCGGCCCGCTGCTGGGCAGCGTGCTCTCGGAGCGGGCGGGCTACCCGGCGATGGGGCTGATCCTGGGCGCGGCCACCCTGCTGGTCGCCGCCCCGGTCACCGCCGTGGCGCTGCACACCGGCGGCCGTCCGCTGGTGCCGGGCTCGGTCCGCCGCCGCGGCGGCGCCCCCGCGGCACTGCTCGCCGCGACCACCGGCAGCCTGCCCGGCGCCGTGCCGAAGCTCGGTGCGCCGGAGCAGGCCGTCACGGAGCTGACCGCGCCCGCGCTGCGCCGCGGACGGCTGGTGCGCAGCGCGATCCGGACGGCGGGTCCGGGCGGGGCCGGTCAGTCGAACGCGTACGCCTCGACCTCGGACAGGTAGCGCGCCCGGCGCTCCTCGTCGTGGTCGAGGAAGGCCGCCTCGAAGGAGTTGCGGGCCAGGGTGCGCAACTGCTCCTGGTCCAGGGCGAGCGTGTCGCGGACGGCGTCGAAGGCGTCTCCGACGTACCCGCCGAAGTAGGCGGGGTCGTCGGAGTTCACCGTGCACAGCAGGCCCGCGGCCATCATCCGCGGCAGCGGGTGGTCGGCGAGGGTGTCGACGGCGCGCAGCCGTACGTTGGAGAGCGGGCAGAGCGTGAGCGGCACCCGGTCGGCGACCAGCCGCTCCACCAGCGCCGGGTCCTCCAGGCAGCGCAGCCCGTGGTCGACGCGCTCGACGCCGAGGACGTCGAGGGCCTCGGTGATGTACTCCGGCGGGCCCTCCTCGCCCGCGTGGGCGACCTTGCGCAGGCCGAGGGCGGCGGCCTCCTCGTACACCTCGCGGAACCTGGCGGGCGGGTTGCCGGCCTCGGCGGAGTCCAGGCCGACGGCGCTGATGCGGTGCAGGTACGGCTTGGCGGCCTCCAGGGTGCCGAGGGCCGACTCGGCGGAGAGGTCGCGCAGGAAGCACATGATGAGCTGGGTGGAGACGCCGTGCTTCTCCTCGCTGCGCTCCAGGGCGCGGCCCAGCCCCTCGATGACGGCGCCGATCGGGACGCCGCGGGCGGTGTGGGCCTGGGGGTCGAAGAAGATCTCGGCGTGCCGCACGCCCTGCGCGGCGGCGCGGGCGAGGTAGGCGTCGGCGAGTTCGGTGAAGTCGTCCTCGGTGCGCAGCACCGCCATCAGCGCGTAGTAGAGGTCCAGGAAGGACTGGAGGTCCTCGAAGCGGTAGGCGGCGCGCAGTTCGTCGGTGGTGGCGTACGGGAGGGCCACCCCGTTGCGCTCGGCGAGGGCGAAGGCCAGTTCGGGTTCGAGGGAGCCTTCGATGTGGAGGTGGAGTTCTGCCTTGGGGAGGTGCACGGTGTCTCGCAAACGGTGGTGCCGGTGGGGGGGTGGGGCAGGTCAGTGGTGGCGGCTGGGGACCGGGATGCGCGCCAGGTCCTGGGCGACGGTCAGTTCGCCGTCGAACCCGGCGGCGCGGGCCTGGGCCTCGAACAGCTCCGGGTCGCCGTAGCGCTGGGAGAAGTGGGTGAGGACGAGGTGGCGCACGCCCGCGTCGCGCGCCGCGCGGGCGGCCTGCCCGGCGGTCAGGTGGCCGTGGTCGGCCGCCAGCGCGGCGTCCTCGTCGAGGAAGGTCGACTCGATGACGAGGAGGTCGCAGCCCTCGGCGAGCGCGTGGACCCCGTCGCAGAGCCGGGTGTCCATGATGAACGCGAACCGCTGGCCGCGCCGGTGCTCGGACACCTGCTCCAGGGTGACGCCGTTGAGGACGCCCTCGCGCTGGAGGCGGCCCACGTCCGGTCCGGCGATGCCGTGCTCGGCGAGGCGGGCGGGGAGCATACGCCGGGTGTCGGGCTCGGTGAGGCGGTAGCCGTAGGACTCGACGGGGTGCGAGAGCCGGTGGGCGTCCAGGGTGTACGCGCCGGTGGCGGCGAGGACCCCGTCGGCGGCGACGGGGGCCTCGGTCAGCTCGACGGTCTCGCGGTAGGCGGTGGCGTACCGCAGCCGGTCGAAGAAGTGCTGCCCGCTCGCCGGGTAGTGGGCGGTGACCGGGTGCGGCACCTGGTCGAGGTTGATCCGCTGGATCACCCCGGCCAGCCCCAGGGAGTGGTCGCCGTGGAAGTGGGTGACGCAGATCCGGTGGACGTCGTGCGCGGCGACCCCGGCGCGGAGCATCTGGCGCTGGGTGCCCTCGCCGGGGTCGAAGAGGATGCCCTCGCCGTCCCAGCGCAGCAGGTACCCGTTGTGGTTGCGGTGCCGGGTGGGCACCTGGCTGGCGGTGCCGAGCACCACCAGCTCGCGTACGGACATGGGGGGTGCGCTCCTGGTTATCCGGGGGGCCACTGGAGGCCGCGGCCGGCCAGGACGTGGGCGTGCGCGTGGAAGACGGTCTGGCCCGCGCCCGCGCCGGTGTTGAGGACGATCCGGTAGCCGGTGGCGTCGGCCTTCTCCTGGGCGGCGACCTCTCCGGCCTCGCGGAGCACGTCGGCGGCGACCTGCGGTTCGGCGGCGGCCAGGGAGGCGGCGTCGGGGTAGTGGGCCTTCGGGATGACCAGGACGTGGGTCGGGGCCTGCGGGTTGATGTCGCGGAAGGCGACGGTGGTCGCGGTCTCGCGGACGATGGTCGCCGGGATGTCCCCCGAGACGATCTTGCAGAACAGGCAGTCGGACTGCGGTTCTCCCGCCATGGCCGGGTCTCCTCGTCGCTGGTGATCAGTACACGGGCATGGTATCTCCGGGCCGCCGGGGGGTGCGGGGCGCGGTGCGCCCGCCCCGGTCGCCCCGCGGCTCAGCCCCAGCGGCCGGTGCGCCCCAGCAGGAGGGCGGTGGCGGCCGTCCCGGCGGTATCGGGTGCGGGGCGCGGTGCGTTGCTTCGGTGGTCGCGGCTCAGCCCCAGCGGCCGGTGCGCCCCAGCAGGAGGGCGGTGGCGGCCGTCCCGGCGGTGGAGGTGCGCAGCACGCTGCGGCCCAGCCGGTAGGGGCGGGCCCCCGCCTCGGCGAAGACGGCCAACTCCTGGGGGGAGACCCCGCCCTCGGGGCCGACCACGAGCACGATCGCGCCCTCGGCGGGGAGTGCGGCGGTGGCGAGGGGGGTGCTGTCGCAGTCCCGGTCCTCGTGCAGGACCCCGGCGAAGTCCGCCCCGGCCAGCAGCGCCGCGACCTGCTTGGTCGAGGCCGCTTCCGCCACCTCGGGGAAGCGCACCCGGCGGGACTGCTTGCCCGCCTCCCGCGCGGTGCCGCGCCACTTCGCCAGGGACTTGGCGCCCCGGTCGCCCTTCCACTGGGTGATGCAGCGGGCCGCCTGCCACGGCACGATCGCGTCGACGCCGGTCTCGGTCATCGTCTCCACGGCCAGCTCGCCCCGGTCCCCCTTGGGGAGCGCCTGGACGACGGTGATCCGGGGCACGGGCTCGGGCTCCTCCTGGACCCCGCCGACCGTGACCAGCAGGCGGTCGCGGCCCTCGGTGGCGCGCACGACGCCCTCGGCCCAGCGGCCGAGGCCGTCGGTGAGGACGACGTCCTCGCCGGGCTCCAGTCGGCGGACCGACACGGCGTGCCGTCCTTCGGGGCCGTCCAGGACGAACTCCGGCCCGCCGGGCATCCGTTCGACGACGAAGACCGGTGCGGTCACCGGGGGCTCCTCACGCTCAGGGCCGTCCGGGCGGCCTCCAGTTCGGCGGCGAGCAGCTCGACCAGCTCGCCCGCCGGCAGTTCGCGGGCCATCCGGTGGCCCTGTCCGGCCCACAGCGCCATGCCCTGGGCGTCCCCCGCCTCCGCGGCGGCCCGGCGCAGGCCGCTGGTCAGGTAGTGGACCTGGGGGTAGGCGGCGGGGGCGTACGGGCCGTGTTCGCGGATGAAGCGGTTGACCAGGCCGCGGGCGGGCCGCCCGGAGAAGGCACGGGTCAGCTCGGTGCGGACGAACAGGGGGTTGGTGAGGGCCTGCTTGTGCAGCGGGTGCGCCCCGGACTCGGGGCAGGGCAGGAAGGCGGTGCCGAGCTGGGCGGCGTCCGCGCCGGCGGCGAGGACGGCGGCGATCTGGGCGCCGCGCATCAGGCCGCCCGCGGCGACGACCGGTATCTGCACGGTCGCGCGGACCTGGGTGACGAGGGAGAGCAGTCCGGTGCCGGTGTGGTCGGCCTGCGGGTCGTCGCGGTGGGTGGACTGGTGGCCGCCCGCCTCGACGCCCTGGACGCAGACGGCGTCGGCGCCGGCCCACTGGGCGGCCTGGGCCTCCTCGGCCGAGGTGACCGTCACGAGGGTCTGCGTACCGACGCGGGCGAAGGCGTCGAGGGTGTCGCGGGTGGGGCAGCCGAAGGTGAAGGAGACCAGCGGGACCGGGTCCTCCAGCAGGATGGCGACCTTCGCCTCGTAGCCGTCGTCGCCGCTGGTGTCGGGGTCGCCGAGCGGGGTCTCGTACCAGGCGGCCTCGCCGGCGAGCTGGTGGCGGTAGACCTCGACGGCGCACGGGTCGGCCAGGGCGGGCTGCGGCATGAAGAGGTTCACGCCGAACGGCCCGCCGGTGAGCCGGCGCACCTCTTTGACCTCGTGGTACATCCCGTCCGCGGTCTTGTATCCGGCGGCCAGGAAGCCGAGGCCCCCGGCCTCGGCGACGGCGGCGGCGAGCGGGGGTCCGGACGCGCCGCCCGCCATCGGGGCCTGCACGATCGGATACCGGCAGAGATCGGTCACGTCGGAGGGCATGACCGCATCGTGCCATGTCCGGTGCACGGGGCCGAATCAGCCGACGGCGGCCCGGCCGGATCTCCCGGCGTACGCCCGCACCGCCCGGCGGCAGGGGGCCGACGGGCGGTGCGGGGACGGGCGGACGGCGGGTCAGCGACCGTTGAAGGCGTCCTTCAGCCGGGAGAAGAGCCCCTGCTGACCGGGCTGGAACTGGCCGGTGGGCCGCTCCTCCCCGCGCAGCACGGCCAGCTCCCGCAGCAGCCGCTCCTGCTCCGCGTCGAGCTTGGACGGGGTGATCACCTCGACGTGCACGATCAGGTCGCCCCGGCCGCCGCCGCGCAGATGCGTGATCCCGCGGCCGTGCAGCGGGACGGACTGGCCGGACTGGGTGCCGGGCCGGATGTCGATCTCCTCCACGCCGTCCAGCGTCTCCAGCGGGCACTTGGTGCCCAGGGCCGCCGCCGTCATCGGGATGGTGACCGTGCAGTGCAGGTCGTCGCCGCGCCGCTGGAAGACGGCGTGCGCCACCTCGTGGATCTCCACGTACAGATCGCCGGCCGGGCCGCCGCCGGGGCCGACCTCGCCCTCGCCCGCGAGCTGGATGCGGGTGCCGTTGTCGACGCCCGCCGGGATCTTGACGGTGAGGGTGCGCCGCGAGCGGGTGCGGCCGTCGCCGGCACACTCCGGGCAGGGGGTCGGCACGACCGTGCCGAAGCCCTGGCACTGCGGGCAGGGCCGCGAGGTCATGACCTGGCCCAGGAAGGACCGGGTGACCTGGGAGACCTCGCCCCGGCCGCGGCACATGTCGCAGGTCTGGGCGGAGGTGCCGGGGGCCGCGCCCTCGCCGCTGCACGTGGTGCAGACGACCGCCGTGTCGACCTGGATGTCCTTGGTGGTGCCGAAGGCCGCCTCGGTGAGGTCGATCTCCAGCCGGATCATGGCGTCCTGGCCGCGCCGGGTGCGGGAGCGGGGGCCGCGCTGGGAGGCCGTTCCGAAGAACGCGTCCATGATGTCGGAGAAGTTGCCGAAGCCGCCGGCCCCGAAACCGCCCGCGCCGCCCGCGCCGCCGTTGGCGGACAGCGGGTCGCCGCCGAGGTCGTAGACCTGCTTCTTCTGCGGGTCCGAGAGCACCTCGTAGGCGGCGTTGATCTCCTTGAACCGCTCCTGCGTCTTCGGGTCCGGGTTGACATCCGGGTGCAGCTCGCGCGCGAGCCGGCGGAATGCCTTCTTGATCTCGTCCTGAGATGCGTCGCGGCGCACGCCGAGTACGGCGTAGTAGTCCGTGGCCACTTACGACTCCGCCAGGATCTGTCCGACGTAACGTGCCACTGCGCGTACCGCTCCCATCGTTCCGGGGTAGTCCATGCGGGTCGGTCCGACCACGCCGAGTTTGGCGACTGCCTCGTCGCCCGAACCGTAGCCGACCGCGACGACGGACGTGGAGGTGAGGCCCTCGTGGGCGTTCTCGTGCCCGATCCGTACGGTCATGCCGGGGTCCGTGGCCTCACCGAGCAGCTTCAGCAGGACGACCTGCTCCTCCAGTGCTTCCAGCACCGGCCGGATCATCACCGGGAAGTCGTGTCCGAAGCGGGTGAGGTTGGAGGTGCCGCCGATCATCAGCCGCTCCTCCGTCTCCTCGACCAGGGTTTCGAGGAGGGTGGACAGGACCGTGGAGACGGTCCCCCTGTCCTCGCTGTCGAAGGATTCCGGCAGCTCCCGCACCAGCCGGGGGACATCCGCGAAGCGGCGTCCGACGACCCGGCTGTTGAGCCGGGCCCGCAGATCCGCGAGCGATGCCTCGCCGAACGGCGCGGGGCAGTCGATCATACGCTGCTCGACGCGGCCGGTGTCCGTGATGAGGACGAGCATCAGCCGGGCGGGGGCCAGCGACAGCAGCTCCACGTGCCGCACCGTCGAACGGGTCAGCGAGGGGTACTGCACGACGGCCACCTGACGGGTGAGCTGCGCGAGCAGCCGCACCGTCCGGCCGACGACGTCGTCGAGGTCGACCGCGCCGTCCAGGAAGTTCTGGATCGCCCGGCGCTCGGGCGAGGAAAGCGGCTTGACGCCCGCGAGCTTGTCGACGAAGAGGCGGTACCCCTTGTCGGTCGGGATGCGCCCCGCGCTCGTGTGCGGCTGGGCGATGAAGCCCTCGTCCTCCAGGACCGCCATGTCGTTGCGGACGGTGGCGGGCGAGACCCCGAGCCGGTGCCGCTCGGTGAGCGCCTTGGAGCCGACGGGCTCCTCGGTGCCGACGTAGTCCTGGACGATGGCGCGCAGCACTTCCAGTCTGCGTTCGCTGAGCATGGGCGCACACCTCCAAGCTGGGGTTCTCCGGCATCTGACTGGCACTCGGTGCGTTCGAGTGCCAGCAATCCCACCGGCCAGTGTACGGGGGTGGGGTGGGGCCGGGGCAAGGGCGACCGGCCAGGCCCCCGCCGGACCGGGCGGCCGGACCCTTACCGTCGTCGTATGGACGTCGCTTGGGAAGACCTCGGCTGGGAGCGGTTGGGCGACGGCGTCGGCCGCCGGCGCCTGCCGGGCTGGGACGCCACGGCCGCGCTGGTCGCCGGGGAAGGGGGTGCGCTGCTCTGCGACACGGGCTCCTCCCTCCGCGAGGGCGTCGAGCTGCGGCGGCAGGCCGAGGGGCTGCTGGGCCGGAGAGTGACGCATATCGCACTGACCCACCCCCACTTCGACCACGTGCTGGGCACCGCGGCCTTCTCCGGGGCCCGCGTGTACGGGGCGGCGGGCCTCGCCGCGCTGCTGCGGCACGGGGCGGAGGAGTTGTACGCCTCGGCGGTGCACCACGGGGCGCCCCCGGACGAGGCGGCCCGGTCGGTGGGGACGCTGGTGGCGCCGCGCCACGAGGTGGCGGGCGAGCGGTGGGTCGACCTGGGGGGCCGCCGGGTGCTGCTGGCCGGGATGGGCGCCGCGCACAGCGGCCACGACCTCGCGGTGCTGGTGCCGGGTGCGGGCCCGCAGCCGCCCGTGGTGCTCTGCGGCGACCTGGTCGAGGAGTCCGGCGAGCCGCAGGCGGGCCCGGACGCGGTCGCCTCGCGCTGGCCGGCCGCGCTGGACCGGCTGCTGGCGCTGGGCGGCGAGGACGCGGTGTACGTACCGGGGCACGGGGCGGTGGTGGACGCGGCGTTCGTCCGGGCGCAGCGCGCGGCGCTGGCGGAGCGGTTCGCGGCGGGGTGAGGGGGGTGGGGACGCGGGGGGGGGCGATCCCGGTGAGAGCGGGTGCGGGGGCCCGGTGGGGCTGACGTGGGGGCTCGGTGGGGCGTGCGGCTCGGTGGGGCTTGGGGCGCGGTGGGGCTTGGGGCGCGGTGGGGGGCGCGCGGGCGTAGGGGCCCGGCGGGGGCCCAGCGGGGACGCGCGGGCTCGGTGGGGCCGGCGCGGGAGTCAGGGCGCGGGCTCGGTCGGGCCGGCATGGGGGCCCGGTGGGGCGTGGGGCGCGGTCTCGGTGGGACGCGCACGGGCGTAGGGACCCGGCGGGGACCCGGCGGGGGCACGCGGGCTCGGTGGGTGCGGGCCCGGCGCACGCCGCCCCGCGTGTCGCGCGCGGGGCGCTAACCGCCGTGTCCGGGCCGCGAATTATCGTCGTGCCATGCGCAGCTACCAGCCGGACCTGACCCCGCCGTGGAAGAGGTCCGCCCCCGTGCCCGAGGTGCCCGCCGAACCCGATCTGGTCGTGGAGGAGGTCTCCACCGGCTTCTGCGGTGCGGTGATCCGCTGCGAGAAGACCGCCCAGGGGCCGACGGTCACCCTGGAGGACCGCTTCGGCAAGCACCGGGTGTTCCCGATGGAGCCGCGCGGCTTCCTGCTGGAGGGCAAGGTGGTCACGCTGGTGCGCCCGTCGTCCGGCGGGCCGGTGCGGCCCGCCCGTACGGCCTCCGGTTCGGTGGCGGTGCCCGGCGCGCGGGCGCGGGTGGCGCGGGCCGGGCGGATCTACGTGGAGGGCCGGCACGACGCGGAGCTGGTCGAGCGGGTGTGGGGCGACGACCTGCGCATCGAGGGCGTGGTCGTGGAGTACCTGGAGGGGGTGGACGACCTCCCGGCGATCGTCGCGGAGTTCGCGCCGGGCCCGGACGCCCGGCTCGGGGTGCTCGTGGACCATCTGGTGCCCGGCTCCAAGGAGTCCCGGATCGCGGCCCGGGTGACCGGCGACCACGTGCTGGTGGTGGGGCACCCGTACATCGACGTGTGGGAGGCGGTGAAGCCGTCCTCGGTGGGGATCGACGCCTGGCCGACCGTGCCGCGCGGCCAGGACTGGAAGACGGGCGTGTGCCGGGCGCTGGGGTGGCCCGAGAACACCGGCGCGGCCTGGCAGCACATCCTGTCCAAAGTCCGCAGCTACAAGGACCTGGAGCCCCAACTCCTCGGCCGAGTAGAGGAATTGATCGACTTCGTCACCCTTCCGGAGTGATGTTCCCCGGTCCGCGAAGAGGATCATCCATCAGCCCCTAGGAATCCCCGAGCCCCACCTGCACCATCGAAGGTCGAGGACGGCAACGGGCTCACGGGGGAAGGGCGGGCCGATGGCGCGCGAGGTCTGGCGGGACAGTGCGGAGAACGAGGCGGCCTCGGCCGTCTTCCATCTGGTACAGCAGTTGATCGACCGGTACCGGGTGAACCGGCCGGTGATGCCGCTGGTGGTGGTGCAGGCGGCGGACGCGGACGCGGGGCCGGAGATCGACCTCCGGGTCGAGCAGATCGTCCGCCAGGTGCACCGGGCCAACGAGCTGCGTCGGGTGCCGGTGCGGTTGCTGTCCGGGGAGGGCGCCACCCCGTACGACGCGGCGCTCGACATGGTGCGCACGCTCTCCGGGAAGCCGTGGGAGACCCGCGAGACCACGCAGTACAAGCCGTTCGCGTTCCCCCGCTCACGGCTGCTCGGGGCGATCGAGCAGGCGACCGCGAACGTGGTCGAGCAGTCGGACGGAGGGCCGTCGGCGGTCCGCGCGGAGAGGATCCTGGAGCAGTTGGGCCGGCTGCGCTGGCGCGTCGACCGGTCCCGTCCGGGCTCCTTGCCGAACTCGCTGCGCGAGTCGGTGCGGCCGGAGACCTTCGTCGGGGCGCTGTTCATCGCCCTGCTCAGCGTGCTGCTCGGGGAGATCGACTGGCTGCTGACGGCCCTGGTGGCGGCCACCGCCCTGCTCGGGCTCGCGGTGGTGGGCCTGGTGGGGCGGGCCGCCCCACCGCTGCTGTGGCTGCGCCGGGCCAGCCGGTGGTTCGCCACCACCTCCTCGCTGGCCGCCTCCAGCACCGGTTACCCCTCGGACGGCTGGTCGTGGTTCTCGCCGAGCGGTTCGTGGCGCGTGATCCGGGCGCGGGCGGCGGCGGTCGCGGAGCGGGTGGCGGACGCGGCGGCGGGCGACGAGCACGCGCGCCAGTTCCATCTGGAGCTGCGGGTGCAGGCGCTGCTGGAGGACCTGCGGCACAACTACCGGCCGCACGCGCTGGACTGGCGGCGCAGCAAGCGGACGGTCCCGCCGGTGCTGTTCCTGCCTCGGGCCACCCAGGACGACGGCGGCATCCTGCTGATCAACGCGATCAACAACGTGCGGTCGCGGCGCAGCGAGGTCGATCCGCTGCTGCTGCTCGCCTCGCTGCCGGCCGCGCAGATCATGCGGCACACCCCGCCGCTGCCGCACGAACCGCAGGCGGCGGGCGCCGACTCGGACCGGGTCCGCTACGAGCGATGGGTCGAGAACCTGAGCCTGGGCCAGTCGCCGGCGACGGCGGCGACCCTGGCCTGGGTGCTGCGGCTGCCGCTGTCCACCGGGAAACTGAACCACGAGCACGCCCACCCCCAGCTCGTCACCCACCGGGTGCGGCGGACCTGGGCGTGGTGGGTGATGTCGCGGACGAGCATCGCGCTGATCGTCGTGGGCAGTCTGCTGGGGGCGTTCCTGTGGGCCGGGCACTGGCGCCAGACGTACTGCCACGGCCCGCTGACCGACCGCAACACGGACGCGGTCTGGGCCGGGCCGGAGGGCCGCCGCGAGTGCGTCGGCGTGGCGACCGCGCCCGAGGTGCTCTTCGCGCGGGGCAACCACCTGGAGCTGCGCGGGGCCGGGAAGGGCGTCACGTTCGAGCGGATCGAGCAGGCGATCCGCGAGGAGAACGCGGGCATCGGACCGGACGACGCGTACGTCACCGTCGTCTACGCCGGTCCACTGGCCTCGGCGGGCAAGGACCGCGAGGCGACCCGCAAGGGCCTGGAGGAGCTGACCGGCGTCTACCTCCGGCAGCGGCAGACGAACAGGACCTCCGCGGAGCCGGTCAAGCTGCGCGTGCTCACCGCCAACGGCGGGGAGGACATGCTCCAGCAGCTCACCGCCGTCCGCAAGATCATCGAGGTGGCCCGGCGGGACCCGACGGTGGTGGGGGTCGTGGGCCTCGGCCGCAACACCGAGGAGAGCGACGACGCGGCGGACCTGCTGAGGGTGGCCGGGCTGCCGCTGGTGCACACGACCAATTCCAGCAGCGACCTGCCGAGGGACCGCAGATTCAAACACGTCTACTTCGGCCTGGCGGCGACGGACGCGGAGCAGAC
Source organism: Streptomyces sp. NPDC041970 (assembly GCF_055588985.1). Taxonomy (NCBI): domain Bacteria; kingdom Bacillati; phylum Actinomycetota; class Actinomycetes; order Kitasatosporales; family Streptomycetaceae; genus Streptomyces; species Streptomyces sp. NPDC041970. The sequence continues at coordinate 3,444 of NZ_JBVJCD010000005.1, read as the reverse complement.
GTACGGGCTCGGGCTGATCGCCGGGCAGATCGCCAAGAGGCTCAAGGACCCGTACGCGATCGTGTTCTCCCGCAAGACGCGTAACGGGGACAAGGACCGCTACACCGTCGAGCAGCGGAACGCGGGCAGGGAGATGCTGGTGGACTCGGGCTTCGAGCTGGGGCCCGACGCGACGTACGAGGTGGCGGGCGGCGCCCAGCTCAGCAGCTCGGTGGCCGAGATCTGCGGCGAGGAGAGAGTCCCGGACGCGCTGTACTTCGCCGGACGCGTCGAGGACGTGCCGCCGCTGATGAACGGGTTGAAGAGCACCGCCGGGTGCGCGAACCGGACGTTCACCGTGTTCGCCGGTGACGATCTGTCGAAGAGCACGTTCGACGACAGCGACTCGATCGCCCAGGACGTCACGCTCTACCACAGCTCGCTCGCGCCGCTGGGGAGGGGCGCGGACCCCGGTTTCTACGCGGACGCGCACCATACGCTGCGGGCGCTGCTCCCCGACGAGGAGGCCGCCCCTGCGCTCGCGGAGAAGGCGTACGAGGACGAGCTGTTCGCCAGCGGGCAGACGGTCATCTCCTACAGTGCGACGGCGGCCCTCTACAAGGCCGCCACGGCAGGTGACACCCCCCGCAGCGCAGCCGAGACGTGGGCGAGACTGCACACGGTGAACATCGCCGAAATGCCCACGGGGAAGATCAAATTCAACGGGGCGAACTCCTCGGCCACCGCCCACGTGCACGGTCTCGACATCGTCAAGGTGGTCCGCCGCGGACCGCGCGCGGTACGGACGGTCGTCTGCGGCAAGCCCGCCGGGGAGACGCGGCCATTGACGGAGGCGGACTGCCGGCCCTGACCGCTGCCCCGCGCCCTCGCCGCAGGGCGGCGCGCGGGGTGGGGGTCAGGTGGGGGTGGGTGTGCGGGAGAGGGCGGTGCGCAGGGCGAAGTAGCCGAGGAGGGTGCCGGATGCGAGTCGTTGGGTGGTCATCACGCGGGGGCGGGCGGCGAGGAAGCCGGACACGTGTGCCGCGCCCAGCATGACCAGTCCGTTCACCGTGACGCCCACGAGGATCTGGACGCCGCCGAGTTGGAGGAGTTGGGCCCAGGCCGGGCCTGCCTGGGGTTCCAGGAACTGGGGCAGGAGGGCGGCGTACAGGAGGGCGATCTTGGGGTTGAGCAGGTTGGTGAGGAGCCCTGTGGAGAACAGGCGGAGGTCGGAGATTGGAGGCAGGTCCGGGGCCGGGGCGAAGGGCGAGCGGCCGCCGGGCCTGAGCATGTCCCAGGCGAGGTAGGCCAGATAGGCGGCCCCCGCGAGCTTCACCGCCGTGAACGCCGGCGGCACCGCGGCGAACAACGCCGACAGGCCCGCGGCCGCCGCCAGGAGATAGCACACGAACCCCGCGGCCGTCCCGCCCAGACTCACCAGCCCCGCCCTGCGACCCTGCGTGATCGCACGGGAAGCGAGATGGATCATGTTCGGACCCGGAGTCAGCGCCATGCCCAGCGCGACCAGGGCCACTCCCCCCACTGCCGTCAGACTGATCACTGATCGCCCCCGATCGTCAGCCGGGCCTCCGCCGTCCTGAATGGCGCGGCGCCCGGTTCCTGCGGGCGGCCGCGGAACGTCGGCCGTCCCCCGCCGCCCGCGACAGAATACGGCCCCGCGCTGCGGCGTCCTCGTGCGTCCTGGCACTCCAGCCGGCCTCCGGGAGACCCCGCCCTCAATCGGCCGACGCCGTCGACGACCGCCGGAGCGGGCCCGGCGCCTCGCGTCCGGATCAGGGCGGAGCAGGGAGCGCGGACCGGTGCGGGCGCGAGGCGGCGGAGGAGTCACCGCAGGGCATGGACCACGGACGACACGCCCCGGACGTACGTGCCGGGGCCCGAGGGCCCGGCACGATCCGGACGCCCCCTAGTCCACGAGGTCGCGGACGACGGCGTCGGCCAGCAGCCGCCCGCGCAGGGTGAGGACCGCGCGGCCCTCCTCGTACGGTCCGGCCTCCAGCAGCCCGTCGGCGCGGGCCCGGCGGGAGGCGGCGAGGCCGTCGGGCTTGAGCAGGGAGAGCGGGCAGCCCTCGCGCAGCCGCAGCTCCAGCAGGATGCGCTCGACCCGGCGGTCCTCCGGGGTGAGGATCTCGCGGCCCGCGCCGGGCGAGCGGCCCTCGGACAGGGCCTGGGCGTACGCGCCGGGGTGCTTCACGTTCCACCAGCGGACCCCGCCGACGTGGCTGTGGGCGCCGGGGCCCGCGCCCCACCAGTCGGCTCCGCGCCAGTACAGCTCGTTGTGCAGGCAGCGGCCGGCCTCGCTGGTGGCCCAGTTGGACACCTCGTACCAGGTGAAGCCCGCCGCGGCGAAGGCCTCGTCCGCGATGAGGTAGCGGTCGGCGTGCGCGTCGTCGTCGGTCATCGGGATCTCGCCCCGGCGGATGCGGCGGGCGAGCTGGGTGCCCTCCTCGACGATCAGGGCGTACGCGGAGACGTGGTCGGGGCCCGCGCCGATGGCGGCGTCCAGGGAGGCCCGCCAGTCGTCGTCGGACTCGCCGGGGGTGCCGTAGATCAGGTCGAGGTTGACGTGGTCGAAGCCCGCCGCCCTGGCCTCGGCGACGCAGGCCTCGGGGCGGCCGGGGGTGTGGGTGCGGTCCAGGATCTTCAGGACGTGCTGCCGGGCGCTCTGCATCCCGAAGGAGACCCGGTTGAAGCCGCCCTCGCGCAGGGCGGAGAGGTAGGCCGGGTCGACGGACTCCGGATTGGCCTCGGTGGTGATCTCCGCGTCCTCCGCGAGCCCGAACTCCTCCCTGATCGCCGCCAGCATCCGCACGAGGTCGGCGGCGGGGAGCAGGGTGGGGGTGCCGCCGCCGACGAAGACCGTGCGCACCGGGCGCGGGTCGTCGCCGAGGACCTTGCGGGCCTGGCGGACCTCTTCGACGAGGTGGGCGGCGTAGTTGTCGCGGGAGGCGAGGGCGCCGCCGGAGCCGCGCAGCTCGGTGGCGGTGTAGGTGTTGAAGTCGCAGTAGCCGCAGCGGGTGGCGCAGTACGGGACGTGCAGGTAGAACCCGAGCGGGCGGTCGGCGGCGCCTTCCAGGGCGTGGCGGGGCAGCGCCCCGTCGTCGGGCACGGGCTCACCATCGGGCAGTACGGAAGGCATACCGTCCATTGTCGCTCGCCGCCGGAGCGACCAGGACCGGCCGGGACGCGGAGGCGGTGGGCGGGACGCGGGGGCCTGTGGGCCGGGGGGCCGGACGCGGTGCGCGGGCGGGGCGGCGGGAGGGGCGCGGGGGCCGGTGCGCGGGGGCGGACGCGGTGTGGCCTGTGGGCCGGGAGGGGGCGGACGCGGACGCGGTGCAGCCTGTGGGCCGGGGGGTGTCTCTATGTCCTTCGTCAAGGACGTGGTGCCTGGTATGGGGCTGTTTGGGGTGGTCATGCGGTGAGGGTGACGGTGGGGGTTCTGGA
>NZ_JBVJCD010000004.1:81446-185584 GCF_055588985.1 Streptomyces sp. NPDC041970 | reverse complement strand
CCCCCCCCCCCCCCCCCCCCCCCCCCCCCCCCCCCCCCCCCCCCCCCCCCCCCCCCCCCCCCCCCCCCCCCCCCCCCCCCCCCCCCCCCCCCCTCGCCGTCTGGCGCCCAAGGGGTGAGCGCGCGGCGGGGCTTGACCGGGCGGATCGCCCCGGCAGTTCCGGCAGGCGGCGGTGAGGCGGGAGGAGGAGCGAGTGATGACGGACGGCAGGAGTGGCGACGGTGACGGCGGCAGGGGCGGTGACGCCGGAGTCGGTGTGGAGGCGGCGGCAAGGGACCGGGGGAGCGGCGATCCGCTGCGTGTGGCGGTGATCATCGGCAGTACCCGCGAAGGGCGTCTCGGCGACGCCGTCGGCCGCTGGTTCATGGAGCGGGCGCGGGGCCATGGCGAGCTGGACCTCGCCGTTCTGGATCTCGCGGAGTTCGACTTCCCCGTGCACTACCCGGAGCGGGCGACGGACCGGATGACGGAGTTCAGCGAGGCGATCGACGGGGCCGAGGCCTTCGTCGTGGTCACCCCGGAGTACAACCGCTCGTTCCCCGCCTCGTTGAAGCAGGCCATCGACATCGCCTACGACGAATGGCAGACCAAGCCGGTCGCCTTCGTGAGCTACGGACACGGCTCCACCGGGTTGTACGCGGTGGAGCACCTGCGCTCGGTCTTCACCGAGCTGCACACGGTCACCCTGCGGAACGGGGTCGCCCTCGACTTCCTCCGGCAGCCGCTGGAGGACCGGGCCGGGGACGGCGCTCGGGACCGGGCGGTGGGGCTGATGCTCGACCAGCTCGGCTGGTGGGGCCGGGCCCTGCGCGACGCGCGCGCCGCCCGCCCGTACGTCTCGTGACCCGGCACGCGGGCCCGGCCCCGCCCGCTTCCTCCGCCCGCCCCCTCGACCGCCCCAGAGCACAGACGCGCACCCGACGCACGACAGAGAAGGAAACATGAGCACTGAACTGGCCATCGAGACCGAGGGGCTGGTGAAGGTCTTCGGTGAGAACCGCGCGGTGGACGGCATCGACCTCGCCGTCCCGACCGGCACCGTCTACGGGGTCCTCGGACCCAACGGCGCCGGCAAGACCACCGCCGTCCGGATGCTCGCGACCCTGCTGCGCCCCGACGGGGGGACGGCCCGCGTGTTCGGCAAGGACGTGGTCAAGGACGCCGACGCGGTCCGCAGCCGCGTCAGCCTGACCGGGCAGTACGCCTCGGTGGACGAGGACCTGACCGGCACGGAGAACCTCGTCCTGCTGGGAAGGCTCCTCGGCCATTCCAAGCCCGCCGCCCGCGACCGGGCGGCCCGGTTGCTGGAGGGGTTCGGGCTGAGCGAGGCCGCGGGGAAGCAGGTGAAGAACTACTCCGGAGGGATGCGGCGGCGCATCGACATCGCCGCCTCCATCCTGAACACCCCGGACGTGCTGTTCCTGGACGAGCCGACCACCGGACTCGACCCCCGCAGCCGCAACCAGGTGTGGGACATCGTGCGGGCCGTCGTCTCCCACGGCACCACCGTCCTGCTGACCACCCAGTATCTGGACGAGGCCGACCAACTGGCCTCCCGCATCGCCGTGATCGACCACGGCAGGGTCATCGCCGAGGGCACCAAGGGAGAGCTCAAGGCGTCCGTCGGCTCCGGCACCGTCCACCTGCGGCTACGGGACGCCGGCCAGCGGGCCGAGGCGCAGCGGGTGCTCGCGGCCGCGCTCGACGCGTCGGTCCAGCCGGACGCCGACCCGGTGGCGCTGACCGCCCGGATCAACGGGGAGAACACCGGTCAGGGCGCGGCGGAGAAGGCCGGACGGGCCCTCGCGGAGCTGGCCCGGTGCGGCATCACGGTCGACAACTTCTCGCTGGGACAGCCCAGCCTCGACGAGGTCTTCCTCGCTCTCACGGACAAGAAGGGAGTGGCGGCATGAGCACCGCGACCACCAAGGCGGAGCCGGAAGGCGTCGAGCTGGCCGCACCGGACGCCGAACGCCTCTCGGAGCTCCTGATCGGCCAGGACCGCCCACCGCGACCCAGCGCCCTGTCGGCGTCCCTGACCTTCGGTTGGCGCGCGATGCTGAAGATCAAACACGTGCCGGAACAGCTCTTCGACGTGACGGCTTTCCCGATCATGCTGGTCCTGATGTACACCTATCTCTTCGGAGGGGCGCTGGCCGGCTCCACGGAGGAGTACATCCAGTTCCTGCTGCCCGGCATCATGGTGATGAGCGTCGTGATGATCACGATGTACACGGGTGTCGCGGTCAACACCGACATCGCCAAGGGCGTGTTCGACCGGTTCCGGACACTGCCGATCTGGCGGCCCGCGCCGATGGTCGGCTATCTCCTCGGTGACGTCCTGCGCTATGTGCTGGCCTCGTTGGTGATGCTGGCCGTCGGCATGATCATCGGCTACCGGCCGGGCGGCGGTGCGCCGGGGATGCTGGCCGGGATAGCGCTGCTGGTCGTGTTCTCCTTCGCGTTCTCCTGGATCTGGACCATGTTCGGGTTGCTGCTGCGCACCGAGAAGTCGGTGATGGGCGTCAGCATGATGGTGATCTTCCCGTTGACGTTCCTCAGCAACGTGTTCGTCGACCCGAAGACGATGCCGGGCTGGCTCCAGGCGTTCGTGAACAACAGCCCGGTCACCCATCTCGCCACGGCGGTCCGCGCGTTGGCGGCGGGCGACTGGCCCGCAGCCGACATCGCCTGGACGCTGGGCTGGTCCGCGCTGTTCCTGGTGGTCTTCGGCGCGGTGACGATGCGGCTCTACAACCGCAAGTGACCCCGGACACCGGGCCCGCCCCGCGCGCCCCCGCCGGCGGGTGCCACCGGGTGCCGGTGTCGGCACCCGGCGAAGGGTCGGGGTCGCCCCGGCACCCGTCGGGCCGGTTCGGCCGGGGCGGCTCCAGGTCCGGGGGGAACCCGGCGTCGGGTGGGCCGCCCCCGGTGCCGTGGCGGGCGGGCCGCCCCGGTGCGGTACCGGTCGGGCGCCCCGGTGTTGTACTTGCCGGGTTTCCGGTCCCGTTCCCGTCGGGCGTTCCGGTGCCGTACCGGCCGGGCTGTCCGGTCCCCTACCCGTCGGGCGTTCTGGTGCCGTACCGGTCGGGCGGGGTCAGAGCCGCCAGGCGGGGGAGGGGTCGGGGCGGTAGGCGCAGGTGGTGCCCGTCGACACGGACGCCTTCAGGTGGGCGGCCAGCGAGGGGTGCAGGGAGTCCAGCTTGCGCAGGGTGTCGCGGATGCGGGCGGTGACCGTCTTGCGGGCCCGCTCGGTCTGATCGCCCAGCCGGCGGGTCCGACCGCCGAGCCCGGCGGCCGTGCGGAGTTCGTCGAGGAGGGCTCGGCGTTCGCGGTCGTACTCCTCGACCTGCCGGGTGTCGTTCCGGGCCGCTGCCCGGTCTATCTCGGCGTCCAACCGGGCCAGGCGTTCCTTGTACCGGCGTTTGGCCTCCTCGTCGAGCACGGGGTCGCCGCCGAACCGCCCGGCGGCGACGACGGCGCTGCCGCCCTCGGGGGCGAGCAGGTGGACGGCGGGGACGTCGGAGCCGGGCAGCCCCAGGAGGGTGTGCAGATCGCGCAGGCCCTTGGCGTCCGGGACGTGCACGGTCACGCCGTCCCACCGCAGTCGCCAGACGGGCCCGTTGCGCCGGAACTCCGCGGCGGGGGCGGCAGGTCGGGCCGGATGGCCGGGCTCCGGGGACCCGGCGCGCATGGCCGGGGCCGCCGCCGCCTCGTCCTCGGGACTGCTGGAGCCGGGCTCCACCGGTGCTCCCGCCCCGGCGGTCCGGGGGACGGCCGAGAGGCGGGTGGCGATGGGACCCCAGGAGGCGGCGGGTTCGGGTTCGGGAGCGGGGGCGCGGGGTGGTCGGAGGAGGGCGGCGGCTTCGGTCGCCAGGTGGTCCAGGCTCAGCACGGTCGCCTCGCGCGCCACGTCGGTGAGCGTCCGACGGGCCCGCGCGGCGTCGTCCCCGGTGGCGCGGGCGAGCAGGGAGCGGGCCAGGTGCAGTCGGGCGCGTACGGCCCAGGGGCGGGCGCCGAGGCGCTCCGAGGCGGCGGCGGCCTCGGTGAGCGCGGCCACCGCGGCGTCCTGGTCGCCGCGGGCGGCGGCGAGCATCCCGAGCCAGAGGTCGACGGGGCCGCCGATGTCGCATCCGTACAGCGAGACGACCCACTGGCCGGTGTGGGGGGCGAGTTCGTCCTCCGCTCGGGTGATGAGCCGGGGGTCCCCGGTGGCGGCGGCGGTCTGGGCCAGCAGCCGGAGCCACATCGGCAGGAACGCCCGAGGGTAGGGGGCGGGGCGGTCCGCCTGCTCGGTGAGGAGGCGGAGGGCGGGCCCGCTGTCGCCCTGCTCGACGGCGGTGAGCGCGGTCAGCAGCTCGGGGTGGGGGTAGCCGGAGGCGGGCAGGGCGGCGAGGACCTCCTCGGCCTCCGCGAAGCGGCCCTGGAGCAGATACAGGGACCAGTGCAGGTGGCGGTTCATGAAGCCGTAGGCGGCTTCGTCGTGGTCCTGGTGGGCCAGCTTCTCGTGGTCGAGGGCGTCGGTCGCCTCGGCGAACCGGCCCTGCAACGAGGCGATCAGGCTGGAGTCCACCGCGATGGCCAGGGCGAACCGGGCCAGCCCGCTGCGCTCGGCGAGCCGGACGAACGTACGGAACTGGTCGAGGAAGGCCGGGTCGCCCAGCTCCAGGAGGGTCACCCACCGCATGGACGACGCGTGCAGCTCCATGTCCTGGTCCTGGGTGCGGCGGCCGACGACGGTCATCTCGTCGGTGAGGCCGAGCCGTTCCACCGCCGAGCCGAGGCCCCAGACGGAGGCGTGGCGCGCCCAGAGCGAGAAGGCGAGCGCCTCGTCGTCCGAGCCGCGCCGGGCCAGCGCCATGATGTGGACGGACAGCTCCTGGGCGAGGCGGTCGTCGGAGAGGGTGTCCTGGCCCTCCGTGCCGGTGATCCTGCGGTGCGCCTCGGCGAGGAGGCCGGTCGTGGTGGATTCCCGGCCGCCGAGCGCCCCTTCCTGGTGGGCGGTGATCGCGACGCGGGCCAGCAGCTCCGGTTCGCCCAGCTTCCGGCTGAGGGCGACCGCCCGCTCCAGGACGTGCCGGGCCTCGGCCACCTCCCCGGAGTGCCGGAGCTGTCCGGCGAGGTCGAGGCAGATCAACGCGGTCCGCCGGAGGTCGGGGCCCGCACCCGCTCCCGTCGCACGGACGGCACGTCTCGCCGTGCCGTCTGCCGCGTCGCCAGGGCTGCCCGGCGTACCGTCTGCCGCGTCGCCAGGGCTGCTCGCCGTGCCGCCTGCCGCGTCGCCAGGGCTGCCCGGCGTACCGTCTGTGAGGCCGGGCTCGCTCGCCGTGCCGCCTGTACTGGCCGCCGCGTCGTCCGCTGTGCCACCTGCGAGGCCGGCTCCGCTCGCCGTACCGCCCGCGTGGCCTGTCGTGTCGCCCGTGCCGGACGCCGTACCGCCCGTGAGGCCGGCTTCGGTCGCCGTGCCGGTCGGGCTGTCCGTGCGAGCGGCCTCGCTCGTTTCCGCGTCGCCGCTCGTGCGGGCCGGGGTTTCGTACGCGGTCTCGTCGGAGGCCACCGCGAGGGCGCGCCGGTAGTGGCCGAGGGCCTCTTCGTCGGCCAGCCGCCCGGCGGCGTCGCGGGCGGCGGCGAGGAGGAGGTCGATCCGGCGGTCGCGCTCCAGCTCATCGCCGGCGAGGTGGGCGTGGCGGGCGAGGTCGCCGGCCCGCACCGCGCCGTCGAGGCCGCCATGGGCGTCCAGGGCCCGCACGGCGTCGGCGTGGCGGGCGCGGGCGGCGTCGCCCAGGGAGGCGTACAGCGTCTCGCGCAACAGGTCGTGGGCGAAGGCGTACTGCCCGGAGGGGCGGGGGACGAGGACGCGGGCGACGACCGCCGGCTCCAGCAACCGGTCCACGTGGGGGGCCGGCGCCCCGTGCACCACGGCCAGCACCTGGCGGCCGAACTCCCGGCCGAGCACGGCGGCGCTGGTCAGCAGCGAGACGACCGGTTCCGGCAGCAGGGCGAGCCGTTGCCGGACCGCCTCCCGCACTCCGGGCGGAATGGCGGAGATCGGGCTTCCGCTGTGCCAGAGCCGGGCGGTCTGCTCGACGAAGAAGGGGTTGCCGCCGGTGCGCCGGTGGACCTCCTCGACCAGGCGCGGTGCGGGTGCGCGGCCGGTGGTCACGGCCATCAGCGCTCCGACCTCCGCGACGCCGAGCCCGGTCAGTGTGAGGGTGGCGGAGGCGCGGGAGACCAGGGGCAGGATCAGTTGGCGGAGCCGGTGTCCGGGGGCCTCCACCTCGACGTCCCGGTAGGTGCCGACCAGCAGCAACCGCTCGAACCACGCGTGCTGGGCGGCGAATTCGAGCAGCCGCAGCGAGGCCGGGTCCGCGCTGTGGAGGTCGTCGAGCACGACCACCAGCGGCCGGTCCTGGGAGACCGTGACGAGGGCGGTGGTCACCGCGTCGAAGAGCCCGAACGCCTCCGCCCCCTCCGGAGAACCGGCCTCGGCGCTCTCGCCGCGTCCGCCCTCGGCTCCCGGCGCGGGGCCTTCCGCGCTCGGACGCGCGTCGCCTTCCGTACTCGGGCGGGCGCTCGCACCAGGGTCGCCGAGGAGCACGCCGAGCCGGCCGTCCGCCGCCTCCTGGGCCTTCGCCCACTGCGCCGCCGTGGCGGACCGGCGCAGACCGCGAAGCACCTGCACCCAGGGCCAGTAACCGGGGGTGCTGTCGGAGTCCCAGCAGGAGCCGCCCACCACCAGCGCACCGCGCCGCCGCGCCTCGTGCGCGGCGTCGGTGACCAGGGTGGTCTTGCCGATCCCGGCCTCACCCGTCACGAGCACGAGACCGCCGTGGCTGTCCGTGGCCCGGACGATCTCCGCGCGCAGGATGCCCGCCGGGTGGTCGCGCCCGAAGAGAGCAGGGGTCATGCCCTCACGATAGGAGCCCCCACTGACAACGGCCGCCGATTCGGCCGCTGTCCCATGAGCGGACGACGGCACCGGTACGGAGGCCCCGCGCGCGGGGCCTCCGTACGACCTCGTGGTCTCCGTGCGGCAGGGCGCCGCACGGGCGCCGCGCCCGCCTCACCGGACCTGACCGGCCGCATCAGCCGAACCGGTCCCCGCCCCTCAGCCGTACCGGTCCCCGCGCCTCAGCCCCGGCGCAGCTCGGCGAGTTGCTGCTCGAAGGGGACGACCGCGTCCTCCCCGTCGTCCAGGCCCCGTGTGCGCGGGGCTCCGGAGACCGTGCGGCCCAGGACGGCCGAGGCCAGTTCGCCGCCCGCGCGCCGGATGCGGGCGGGCAGGCCCTCGGTGTACTCGTCGCCGGAGGAGCCCCAGTCCTCGGACGCCGCGTAGACGGAGGTCGGCACGGTGACGGCCCGCAGGTAGGCGAAGAGCGGGCGCAGGGCGTGCTCCAGGACCAGCGAGTGCCGGGCCGTGCCGCCCGTCGCGGCGAGCACGACGGGCTTGCCGGTCAGCGCGGTGGGGTCGACCAGGTCGAAGAAGGACTTGAACAGACCGCTGTACGAGGCGGTGAACACCGGCGTCACGGCGATCAGCCCGTCGGCCTCCGTCACCGCGTCGATCGCCTCCCGCAGCGTGGCCGAGGGGAACCCGTTGACCAGGTGATGGGCGATGTCCACGGCGAGGTCGCGCAACTCGACGACCTGGACCTCGACGTTCCGGTCCTGCTCGGCCGTGAGGCGCTCGCGGGCGGCGGCGGCCAGCCGGTCGGCCAGCAGCCGGGTGGAGGACGGCTGGCTGAGCCCGGCCGAGACGGCGACGACGCGCAGGGGGGTCGTGGCGAACATGGGGTCAGGCCTCCTTCTCGGTGGTGCGGGCGGCGCGGGCGGCGGCGACCGCCGGGTGGACGGGGGCGTCCGGCACACCGGCCGGGCGACGGGCGGCGAACTCCTTGCGCAGGACGGGCACGACCTCCTCGCCGAGCAGGTCGAGCTGTTCCAGGACCGTCTTCAGCGGCAGGCCCGCGTGGTCCATCAGGAACAACTGGCGCTGGTAGTCGCCCACGGCGTCCCGGAACGTCAGGGTCCGCTCGATGACCTCCTGCGGCGAACCCACGGTCAGCGGGGTCTCGCGGGTGAAGTCCTCCAGCGACGGCCCGTGGCCGTAGACCGGGGCGTTGTCGAAGTACGGGCGGAACTCCCGTACCGCGTCCTGCGAGTTCCGGCGCATGAACACCTGGCCGCCGAGTCCGACGATGGCCTGTTCGGCGGTGCCGTGGCCGTAGTGGGCGTAGCGGCGCCGGTAGAGGTCGACCATCTTCCGGGTGTGCTCCATGGGCCAGAAGATGTTGTTGTGGAAGAAGCCGTCGCCGTAGTACGCGGCCTGTTCGGCGATCTCCGGGGAGCGGATGGAGCCGTGCCAGACGAACGGGGGGACGCCGTCCAGCGGGCGCGGGGTGGCGGTGAAGGACTGGAGCGGCGTGCGGAACTTGCCCTCCCAGTCCACGACGTCCTCGCGCCACAGCTTGTGCAGCAGGGCGTAGTTCTCGATGGCCAGCGGGATGCCCTGGCGGATGTCCTTGCCGAACCAGGGGTAGACCGGGCCGGTGTTGCCCCGGCCCATCATCAGGTCGACGCGGCCGTCCGCGAGGTGCTGGAGGGTGGCGTAGTCCTCGGCGATCTTCACCGGGTCGTTGGTGGTGATCAGCGTGGTGGAGGTGGACAGGATCAGGTTCTCGGTGCGGGCCGCGATGTAGCCGAGGGTGGTCGTGGGGGAGGAGGGGACGAACGGCGGGTTGTGGTGCTCACCGGTGGCGAAGACGTCCAGGCCCACTTCCTCGGCCTTCTGCGCGATGGCCAGGGTCGCCTTGATCCGCTCGTTCTCGGTCGGGGTCCGGCCGGTGGTGGGGTCGGTCGTGACGTCTCCGACGGTGAAGATCCCGAACTGCATGGCGTCCGCCTTCCTGCTTCCTGGGTCCTGGCCGGAATCCGGAGATCCGAGAGCCCGAGGGCCCGCCCGTAATTGGTTGAACGTTGAACTACACCCTACAACGGGACCCCCTCCCGTCCTATTCCACGTCCATCCGCACGCCGCCGCCTCCGAAACCCCGACCCCGCCCACGCGCCGCCGAGCCCCCCGCGTACCGCTGCTGCTCCGCACCCCCTCCGGTCTCACGCCCCCGCCGGCCACCCGCGCGCCACCGTCTCCCGCGCCGTTCCCCCCGCTGCTACCGTGGCGGCATGACCTCCGTCCCGTGCCGGAACTGGTGGCGCTCCTCCTAGGAGCGGCCGCAGCATCTGCACGGGATCAAGGGCCGTTCGACAGGACGGCCCTTTCCGCTGCTCGCGGTACGGGCGGATACGGGCGCCGAGCGCCGCAGCCGCCCGGACGGGGTCGTCCTCCACGCATCCGCCGTACGCGAGGAGAGGCACCCGCCATGACCGTTCCCGTCCCCACCGCCACCCCCACCGCCGCCGAGCGCCGCAGCGCCGAGCTGGAGCAGCGGATCGCCCAGGACCCCGGCCGCTTCCGGGTCCTCACCGGGGACCGCCCCACCGGCCCCCTGCACCTCGGCCACTACTTCGGCACCCTGCGCAACCGGGTCCGCCTCCAGGACCTCGGCGTCGACGTGTTCGTCCTGATCGCCGACTACCAGGTCCTGACCGACCGCGACACCGCCGATCGGCTGCCGGAACACACCGAAGGGCTCCTCCTGGACTACCTGGCCCTCGGCATCGACCCGGCCCGGAGCACCGTCTTCAACCACAGCGCCGTCCCCGCGCTCAACCAGCTCCTGCTGCCCTTCCTGAGCCTCGTCTCCGTCGCGGAGCTGGGCCGCAACCCCACCGTCAAGGACGAGATCACCCACTCACGGCAGACCGCGGTGAGCGGGCTGATGTACACTTATCCGGTGCACCAGGCCGCCGACATCCTCTTCTGCAAGGGCGACGTCGTCCCGGTCGGCCAGGACCAGCTCCCCCACCTCGAACTCACCCGGACCGTCGCCCGCCGCTTCAACGAGCGGTACGGCCCCGTCTTCCCGGAGCCGGAGGCCCTGCTCTCCGCCGTTCCCCTCCTCCTGGGCGCCGACGGCGCGAAGATGAGCAAGAGCCGCGCCAACTCCGTCCCCCTCTCCGCCACCGCCGACGAGACGGCCCGGCTGATCAGGGGGGCCACGACCGACGCCGACCGGCAGATCACCTACGACCCCGCCCGCCGGCCCGGCGTCTCCTCGCTCGTCCTGCTGGCCGCCCTCTGCCTGGACCGGGACCCGCACGAGGTCGCGGCGGAGATCGGCGGAGGTGGCGCGGCCGTCCTCAAGCGGACCGTGACGGACGCGGTCAACAGCCGTCTGGAGCCGCTGCGCGCCCGCCGGGCGGAGTACGCGGCGGACCTGGCGTACGTACGGTCCGTGCTGCGCGCCGGCAACGAGCGGGCGGCGGCGGTCGCGGAAGCGACGCTGGAGGAGGTGCGGGAGGCGATGGGCACCTTCCGGTAGGACGTGCGCCCCGTCACGGCGAGGCACCTTCCGGTAGGGCGCACGCCCGTCACGGCCGCGCGGCGAGTCCGGCAGCGGGGGCGCGCGCCTTCTGGGGCCCGCCGCCGGGCCCGGCCCAGCGGTCGGGGTCGGTAGGGGCGCGCCCGGCGGCCCCCTCCCGGCGGCGCAGACGAGCGCTGGGCGAGCCCGGTCCAGCGGTAGGGGCACGCCTCACCGCCCTCCCGGCGGCGCAGACGACGGCCTCACCGGATCGGCCCCTGCGGGCCGCCTCACCGGGCCCGCCCCGCGGGCCGTCTCACCGGGCCCCGGCGGCGCGGCCGACCGCCTCACCGGGCCCGCCCCGCGGGCCGTCTCACCGGGCCCCGGCGGCGCGGCCGACCGCCTCACCGGGCCCGCCCGGTAGTCCGGGGTGCGTGCCTCAGCGGCCCCGCCCGGCGGGCCGCCTCGTGCCCCCGCGTTCGGTGGTCGTGCTGCCGCACAGGCGTCCAGGGGCGACTCCCTACGCCCCGGCGGGAGCAGCGCCCCGCGCCAGGCGGGTGGGGGTCTCCCGCCCCGCCTCGGGCGTCACGGGCGCCCCGGCGGGAGCAGCACCCCACCCGCCCGGCGTGCTCCCCTCCCCGCCTCGGGCGTCACGGGCGCGGCGCCGCCGGCCGCTGCCGCCGCAGCAGCTCCGCCAGGCCCCGGCGGGTGGCGGCGATCACGACGCGGTCCTCGGCGCGCAGCACGTAGCCGGGCGGCAGGTCCCACACCAGCCCGGAGGGCGGTTGCCGGGTCCCGTCCTCCGGGCGGTACGGCGGGAGGGCGAGGTCCGGGGTGCGCTCGTCGGGCGGGGTGGTGTCGATGGCCAGGACCCGCCACGAGCCCGCCTCGAACGCCTCCTCGACCGTGCGGTCCTCCAACTGCGGGTGCTCGCCGACCTCCAGGGCGGCGAAGAGCATGACCTTGCGCTCGACCGGCACCGCGCCCAGGATCTGACGACCCATCATGGCGACCGCGAAGGAGGGGGCGGCGAGGTGGGAGACCGAGCGGGACCGGGTCAGCGCCTGCGGGTGGGCGGTGCGCAGGGTGCGGTAGACGGCGGTGGCGAACTCGTCGTCGTACAGCCGCAGCGCTACCCTCAGGTCCGGTTTGACCGTGCGGGCGTACAGGGTCGCTTCCAGGTTGGTCGTGTCGATGCTGGTCAGCGCGAGGAGGGCGTGCGCGCGGTGGACCTTGGCCGCTTCGAGCACGCCTTCCTGGGTGACGTCGCCGATCACGGTCGGCACGCGCAGGGAGCGGGCCAGCGGGATGCCCCGCGCCTGCGGGTCCTCCTCCACGACGACCACGGGGATGCCCAGTTCGCGGAGGCGTACGAGGACGCGCGTACCGATCTTGCCGAGGCCGAGCAGCACCACGTGCCCCGACAGGCCGCGCGGCGGGCGGCGCAGCGAGGACGCGGTGCGCAGGGTGCCGAACGCCTCCAGGACGGCGGCGACCAGCAGCGGGAGCAGCAGAAGCCCGGCGAGGCCGGACAGGAGCTGGATGATCTGCCGGGCGTTCTTCCCCTTCTCCGCCGGGTCGCCCATCGCCAGCAGGTCCAGCAGCGTCAGGTAGGTGGCGCGCAGCGCGCTGTCCCCGGTGGTCAGCACCGAGGCGACGGCCAGCGCGACCACCGACGCCGCCACCCCGAGGGCGGACCAGCGCAACCGGCGCGAGAACACCTGGGAGAGCGGGGCGCCCCTGCCGCCCATCCGGGTCGCCGTACGGTCCGGTCCCGCGCGGCTGATCGTTTCCAGGACCACCGTGCCCCGGCCGGTCGCGGCGGCGATCGTGCGCTCGTCGGGCAGGAGTTGCGGCCCCTCGTCACCACTGCTCTCCGAACCCTCCGCCCCCGCCGGGTCGTTGGTGGTGGAGGAGAGCAGGGCGAGGGTGCACAGACCGGGGTCGGCCGTCTCGCCGGGGCCGGGCGGGGGGCGTTCGGCGGCCCGCAGGAGCAGGCCCTCGGCCTGGACGACCTTGCTGCTGCCGGTCAGGGCGGTGGCGGCGAGCGCCGGGGCGGCGGTGTCGGCGTCGGACAGGACGGTGGTGGAGGCGTCGAGCAGCGTCGGATCGATGCCGGGCATGGCGACGGCCGCGGCCTGGTCGAGCAGGGCCTCCAGGTGCTGGCCGAGCTTGCGGTTGTAGAGCCGGATGACCAGCCGCAGGCGGGGGTTGAGGCGGCGGGCGGTCAGGGCGGCGCGGATGTTGCGCTCGTCGTCGTCGTAGACGAGGGCGAGGGCGGCCGCCCGCTCGACGCCCGCCTCCTCCAGGACGTCGTCGGAGGGCTCGAACGCCTCCATGATGCGGACGGCCTCGACCCCGGCGTTGGTGTCGTCGCTGCCGGGCCCCGCCGCTACGGCGCCCCCGGCGCTGTAACCCGCGCGGCTCATGGCCGCCGACATCCGGCCGAACAGGGCGGCGGCCCGCCCCCGTTGGGTCAACGGCGTCTCGGCGCCGCCGGCGTCGCGGCCCGGTGGGAGGAGCAGGGTGACCCGCTCGCCGTAGACGTACCGCAGTTCCACGGCGAGTCGGCGGGCCAGGGTGTCGTCACCGCAGACGAGCATGTGGCCCGAGGACGACGAGGGGCGGGTGGGCTGAGGGGTCGGAGGCACGAAGCCCAACATGCCGTACTCCTTCCGGCTCGTTCGTGCCGATCATTCGTGCCGATCAACGGCCCCGGTGGCTCGTCCGGTCGACCGCCCCGGTCGGCTGCTCGCGGGTCGGCCCATCGGTCCGTGGCCCATCGGTCCCTGGCCCAGCGTTCCGTGGCCCACGGTCCGTGGCCCATCGCTCTGCCGTCCAACCGGCCTGGTGGTGCCGGACCTTGGGCCGGCGGGCTGTCGGTCCGTCAGTCCGCGGCCGTCGTCCGCGGCTCGTCGGGTGGCCAGTCCATCAGTACACCAGCCCGCCAGTCCATCAGTTCGATGTGAATCGGTTGTGATCTTCGCCGTCGCCGGTGGAGGAGCGGGGACGCGTCGCACGCCCGTGGTCGCCGGACTCCCGGTGCGGGCGGGGCGGTGGGTGGCTTCGGGGCGGCGGAGGCGGGCGGCGAGGAGGCGTACCACCGCCCAGGCGAGGACCGCCGATCCGACCAGCACGGCCACCGCGAGCACCGCGTGGCCGGCGCTGTCGACGTGGCCGCGGTGGAGCAGGACCGTTCCGGCGAGGCTGCCGAGCCAGGTGAGGACGATCAGCAGGGAGACCGAGACGGAGACCGGTAGGCCGCCGAGGCCGACCGGGCCGGTGTCGAGGTCCGCGTCGAAGGCGTCGTGGCCGACGGCGCCGACGAGCACGAGCAGCCAGAAGCAGACGACGACCACCAGGGCGCCGCCCAGGAGGACGGCGGGGAACCCGAATGCCGCGTGCACGAACTCGCCCATCGCTTCCGCCCCCTGCGGTTCTGCGCGCCTGCCTCGCGGTGGCGCGTCCGTGTCCGGTACGGGGTGCGGCGGGCGAGGCGTCGGGGCGACGGGGGCCGCCGCCGCGGCTCGTGAAACCGTGCGGCAGCGGCCGGGGCGCACGCACGGGGCCCCGACGCCTCGCCGTGGGACGCGTCCCCGCGCGTCCTGGCGACGTTTCGAGAGGGCCCCCGCCCCCGGTTCCCCGTGCTTCCCCCGTACTCCCCCCGTGACTTCCCCCGTGTTCCCCCGTGGTGTCGCCTGCCTGATCCTGCCATCCGGGACGGCGTACGGCATTGCCGGATTCCGGCAGACTTCGGGGGCGGCCCATGCCGGGTACCGGCACCGCCGGCGGCGTGGGGAGAATGTCATGACGGGTGCGGGGTGAGGGGGTACGGGTGGCCGAGCCGGAGATCTCCGAGGAGATGCTGGGCGACTACGCCCGCGTTCTGGGCGAAGTGGCGGCCACAGGACGTCGGCTGACCCGCGACGAGCTGGAGGAGCGCCGGGCGCTGGGCCGGGAGGCGGCGGACGCGGGCCACCAGTTGCGGGCGCTGGTGACGATGCATCTGGCGCAGACGCGGAAGGCGTGGCCGCACACCGCGGCCGCGGGCTCCCCCGCCGTGGCGGACGCCGTGCTGGCGGCGGTGGAGCAGGCGGTCGACGCGTTCGCCGAGGGTTTCGAGGGGGCACAGCGGCTCACCGTCCGGCGTGAGGAGGCGGCGCGCCGCGAGTTCATCGACGACCTGCTCTACGGCCGCAGCAACCTGGCCCGGCTCGCGGAGCGAGCCACCCGCTTCGGGCTGCGGCTCTCGCGGGCGCACGCGGTCGCGGTGGCCTCGGGACCGGAGGCGTACACGGAGACCGACGCGGTGCCGCGCCGGGTGGAGGCGTCCCTGCTGGCGCGGTTCAGCGGCCGCAAGATCCTGCTGACGACGAAGGACGGCCGGATCGTCTGCATCGCGCCGGGCAGCCAACCCGACGTCCTGCGCTACTTCGCCAAGCAGGCGCACGCGGCGACGGACGGGGGCCGGGTCGCGATCGGCCGCCCGCACAAGGGCCCCGGCGGGGTGGTCCACTCGTACGACGAAGCGCTGGAAGCCCTCGACCTGGCGGACCGGTTGGAGATGGAGGACCC
This sequence comes from Streptomyces sp. NPDC041970, assembly GCF_055588985.1. Lineage (NCBI taxonomy): Bacteria > Bacillati > Actinomycetota > Actinomycetes > Kitasatosporales > Streptomycetaceae > Streptomyces > Streptomyces sp. NPDC041970. The sequence goes on along the minus strand of NZ_JBVJCD010000004.1, from coordinate 170,588 downwards.
CGTGCTGCACGCCGGGGACCTCCTGGTCTACCCGGTGCTCACCCGCGACCGGCAGGCGATGGCCGACCTGGTCCGCAGCGAGTTGGGCCCGCTCCAGCAGGCGAGGGGCGGCGCCGAGCCGCTGCTGAACACCCTGGCGGTCTACTTCGACGCGGGCTGCGTGGCCGCCGAGACGGCCCGCCGCCTCGCGCTGAGCGTGCGGGCGCTGACGTACCGGCTGGAGCGCATCCGCCAGTTGACCGGGTCCGACCCGGCGGACCCGATGCACCGCTACACCTTGCAGACGGCGGTCATCGGGGCCCGGCTGCTGGACTGGCCGGCGAAGGAGATCTGACCGACCCGCGCCGACGCGCTCCCGCCCGCGCCGACGCCTCTGCCTGCGCCGTCGCGTTCCCGCCCGCGCCGACGCGTTCCCACCCGCGCCGTCGCGTTCCCGCCCGCGCCGACGCGTTCCCGCCCGCGCCGACACGCTCCCGCCCGCGCCGACGCGTCTGGAAGCGGCCGAGGACCGGCCTACGCGAAGAGCCCCCGCCGCGCGCGCAGGAGGCGGCCGGGAACCGCGTACGGAAGGGCGGCCGGGGATGCCCAGGGGCGGAGCATCCCCGGCCTCGCCGGCGGGGCGCGGACCGATGGTCGAACGGTCCGCCGCGCCGCACCGGCGGTCCGGGGGAGGGGCCCCGGCTCGGGCCGGGCCCCCGGCGGGGCAGGATCAGAGGTCGAACTCGTGCGGCGGCAGGTCGAGCGCGAAGCACGCCTCCCGCACGACGGCCCGCTCCGCGGGGTCGAAGTCGCCGTCCGCGCCGCCGATGACGATGCCGATCTGGATCACGGCACGCGCCTCGACGGGCTTCTTCTTCGCCTTGGCGATCTCCTGGACCACGCTGACCTTGCCGAAGTCGAAGTCGGCGGTGAGCTTGTCGACGTAACCGTCGAACCGCCGCTGGAGGTCGTCGGCGGGGAAGTTGCGCAGGACGTCGTTGCTCGTGATGAGCGCGCCGGCGCTCGGCCGGGTCGATGGTGCCGTCGGCGGCGGCGACCAGGGCGCACATGGCCATGCTCGCGTCCCGGAAGGCTCCCGACCTCAGGTCGTTCTTCTTCGCCTCCAACTGCGTCTGCATCGACGACGCGGATTCCTTGATCCGATCCCACAGAGCCATGACATCTCCATACATTGCGGTGCAGTGCCGTGATGGAGACAACTCTACAGACGTGTAGAACTGCGCCGCACGGGGGCGGGTCCCCGCACGGGCGGCCCGGTCGTGGGAACACGACGGCCGGTCGGGCGCGCCCCGGCGGGGCGGTCCGACCGGCCGTCACGAGGATGCCGGGAGGGGGAAGGCGCGGGGCTACTCGCGCGTCTCGCCCGCGGGTTCCGGCGTACGGGCGTCGTGGCCCGGCAGCACGGCGCCGGGGGCCTGCGCGGCGGGCCCCTTCGCCGCGCCCGCGCCGCCGCCGAAGCGGCTCTCGATCCTGGACGCGATCGGCTGCGTCCACCGGGCGGTGAGCGGTCCGGCGATGACCAGGATCAGGACGTACGCCGTGGCCAGAGGCCCGATGCGCGGTTCGCTGGCCACGGCCAGACCCGCGATGACGATGGAGAACTCGCCGCGCGCCACGAGGGTCCCGCCCGCACGCCACCGGCCGCGCGGGCCTATCCCGGCGCGCCGGGCCGCGTACCAGCCGGTGAGGATCTTGGTGAACGTGGTGGCGACGGCCAGCAGCAGCGCGGGCGCCAGGACCGGCGGGATGTCGGCCGGGGCGGTGGAGAGCCCGAAGAAGACGAAGAACACGGCGGCGAACAGGTCGCGCAGCGGGGTCAGCAGCTTGCGCGCGCCCTCGGCGACCTCGCCGGAGAGCGCGATGCCGACGAGGAACGCGCCGACGGCGGCGGAGACCTGGAGCTCCTGCGCCACCCCGGCGACCAGCAGCGTGAGGCCGAGGACGACCAGGAGCAGCATCTCCGGGTTGTCGGAGGAGACCGCGCGGCTGATGAGGCGGCCGTGGCGCAGCGCCAGGTAGAGGACGAAGCCGACGGTGCCGAGCGCGATGAGCAGGGTGAAGCTGCCGCCGGCCAGGCCGACCCCGGCGAGCATGGCGGTGAGCAGCGGCAGGTAGACCGCCATCGCCAGGTCCTCCATGACGAGGACGCCGAGGATGACGGGGGTCTCCCGGTTGCCGAGCCGGCCCAGGTCGGTCATCACCTTGGCGATGACGCCGGACGAGGAGATCCAGGTGACGCCGGCGAGCGCGACGGCACCGACGGGGCCCCAGCCGAGCAGCAGGGCGGCGACCGCGCCGGGGGTGGCGTTCAGGACGAAGTCGACGGCCCCGGAGGGGTACTGCGTCTTGAGGCTGGTGACGAGTTCGGACGCGCTGTACTCCAGTCCCAGCAGGAGCAGCAGCAGGATGACGCCGATCTCCGCCCCGATGGCGGTGAACTCCTCGCTGGCGGCGAGCGGCAGCAGCCCGCCGTGCCCGAACGCCAGCCCGGCGAGCAGGTAGAGGGGGATGGGGGAGAGCCCCACCCGCCCGGCGAGGCGGCCGATGAGCCCCAGCCCGAGGATGATGGAGCCCAGCTCCACCAGTAGCGCGGTCGTGTCGTGCACGGTCAGCCCTCCGCAATGATGTCGGCGAGCGCGTCGACGCCCTCGCGGGTGCCGACGGCGACGAGGGTGTCACCGATGGCCAGTCGGAAGTCGGGCTCCGGGGAGGGGTGCGCGCTGTGCGTGCGCAGCACCGCGACGATGGACGCCCCGGTGCGCGTGCGCGCCCGCGTCTCCCCCAGCAGCCGCCCGCCGTAGGGCGAGCGGGCCCCCAGCGGGATGTGCTCGGTGACGAGGTCGATGCCCTCGGTGCGTACGGCGTCGATGGGCGCCGGGTCGATGAGGTGCGCCAGCGCGGTCGCCTCGGCCGTCGTCAGGGGCACCGAGAGCCGGCACGAATCGGGGTCGTCCTGTTCGTAGAACCCGATGAACCGGCGTCCGTCGTGGTGGACGACGACCGAGATGTGCTGCCCCGACTCGGTGGTGAAGTCGTACTGGGCGCCGACTCCGGGCAGTGACGTGCGACGGGTTGCCATGGTTTCCTCCCGGAGCGCGCGGCGGTGCGGCGGCGCACGTGACGATCTCTTTATCCGGCCATTACCTTATCGGGCGGCCGAAATGCGCCGATAGGACGGACCGGCGCGGTGCGGGGGCCCGAACAGCGGGAACGGGTCCCGGACACGGCCGTGCCCGGCGGTGGACGGGTCGCCGCCGGGCACGTGCGGGAGAGGGCGCGACGCCTCAGTCCGTGACCTCGATCCGGCTGTCCTTCGCGCCGGCCGGCTCCGGGGCGGCGGCGGGGGCCGGCGCCGCGGCGCCCGTACGGTCCTTGAGGCTCTGGAGGAGCCCCGCCACGTCCACGCCCGTCGTGGAGCTGAGCAGCTCCATCCCCTGCGCCACGTTGTCGGTGACCGTGCGGGCCAACTGGCTCGCGCCGTCCGTGGAGATGACCGTCAGCTTGTCGATGGCGCTCAGCGGCTCGGAGGCCTTGGCGACGACGCTCGGCAGGACCTCGACCAGCATCTGGAGGACGGCCGCGTCGCCGTACCGCGCGAACGCGTCGGCCTTCTTCCGCATGGCGTCGGCCTCGGCGGCCCCCTTGGCGGCGATGGCCGCAGCCTCCGCCTCGCCCTCGATGCGGACCGCGTCGGCGAGCGCCGAGCGGTGCAGCTTCTCGCCCTGACCGGTCAGGCGCGAGCGCTCCGCGTCGGCCTCGGCCTCCTTGACCTGGGCGATGCGGCGGGCCTCGGCCTCCTGCTCGGCCTGGTAGCGGGCGGCGTCGGCGGGCTTGCGGACCTTGGTGTCCAGCTCGCGGTCGGTCAGCGCGGCCTGGCGCTCGGCGACCTTCTCCTGCTCCTGGAGGACCTCCTGCTGGCGCGCGGCCTCGGCGAGCGGCCCGGCCGCGTTGGCCTTGGCGGCCGCGGCCTCCGTCTCGGCCTTGATCTCGGCCTGCTTCAGGTAGTACGTCCGCTCGGCGATGGCGATCTCCTCGGCCGCCTTCAGCCGGGCCTGCTCCGAGGCCCGCCGGGCGATGGCCTCGGCGATGTCGGCCTCCTGCTTGGCGCGGGCGGCCTCCGGGCGGCCGAGGTCCTCCAGGTAGGAGCCCTCGGTGGTGATGTCCTGGATCTGGAAGGCGTCCAGGATCAGGCCCTGCCCGGAGAGGCTGGCCTCGGCCTCCTCCGCGACCTGCCCGGCGAACGCGGCCCGGTCCCGGATGATGTCCTCGACCGACATCCGGCCGACGATGGCGCGCAGCGCTCCGGAGAGCACTTCCTGGGTGAAGCCGACGATGCCGTTCTGCTGCTGGAGGAAGCGCTGGGCGGCGGCGCGGATGGCGTCCTCGCTGCCGCCGACCTTGACGATCGCCACGCCTTCGAGGTTGGACTTGACGCCCCGCAGGGTCACCGCGCCGCGCACGGCGATCGGGATGTGGCGGCTGGAGAGGTCCAGGGTGAACTTCTGCTGGACGAACGGCACGACGAAGACGCCGCCGCCGACGACGACCTTCTGGCCGCTGTTGTCGACGCTGATCTGCCCGGTGACCGGGTCCGTCGACTTCTTGCCCCGGCGGCCGGTGATGATGAACGCCTCGCTGGGCCCGGCGACCTTGTAGCGCGTGATGACGACCAGGCCGAGCAGGACGAGGAGTACGACGATGCCTATGACGGCGATGACTACTGGACTCATGGTGAGGTGTCCCCCCTGCCTCCCGTGGGGGACGGCAGATTGTCGTGGAGCGGGGTGGTGCCGCGGGTCGGTGGGGTGATGGGCGTACGGGTGGCCGCCGGGCGGTCCGGGCCGGTCAGCGTTCGACCGGGCGGACGGCGACCGAGGTGCTCGACAGCGCCGCTTCCACCCAGACCTCGCCCCCGCGGGCGACGGGCGTGGCGCACTTGGCGGCGTACTTGACGGGCTGACCGCCCAGCCGCAGCATCACCTCGCCGTACCCGTCGGCGGGAATGGCCGTGACGACGGACCCGGAGGTGCCGACGAGGTCCGATGCGCGGGGGGTCGCGTCGGTCTGGTCCCGCATCAGGGCCGCGCTGAACCTCCAGGTGAGCCAGGCCGCGACGAGGCCGGCGGCGACACCGGCGGCGGTGGCCGCGAACGTCCCCGCACCCGTCGTGCCGAGCACGAGGGCCCCGCCGAAACCGAGCATCGAGACGAACCCGGCGATCACCGGAAGCGAGAGGAGACCGTCGAAGAGGCCGTCGAACACACCGTCGAGCAGCCCTTCCAGGATTCCGCCGAAGACCAGGGAGAGCGCGAGCAGGACGATCCCCGCGATGCCGGCGCCGAGAAAGAAGGTCATGCGATCGCTCCCCCTGATGGTCGACGTCCCCCGAAAGCGCTCCGTCGAACTGGCTGGATGGTCCCATACCCGGCGTGGTCCGGTCACTGCCGTATTCCGGCAGTCGTCGGGCCGCTTCCCTGCCGGGTGGAGCCGGGCGGCGCGCCCCGATCCCGGACCCGGCGACCGCCCGGCGGCGCTGCGGATGCGGCGCGCGGAGTGTCGGCCGACGATGGGGGTTCCGGGCGACGACGGCGGGAGGCGGACTCGTGCAGGCCGAAGCGTGCGACGACGGGATGCCGTCCACCCTGGACACCCGCACGGTCGCGGCCGTGTTCGACGGCGCTCCGATCGGCGTCGCCGTCCTCGACCACCGGCTCCGCTTCACCTACGTCAACCCGGCGCTCGAACGGCTCGACGGCGTGCCCGCCGCCTCCCACCTGGGCCGGAGCTTCGCCGAGGTGCTGCCGGACCTGCGGGGCCAGGTCGCCGCGCTGCACAGGGCCCTGGCCGACGGGGTCCCCCGCGAGGAGACGGTCAGCGGGCGGACCTGGGCGTTCTCGGGCGACGAGCCCCGGTTCTGGCAGGTCACCTACCACCGGCTGGAGGCGAACGGGCAGGCGTGCGGCCTGCTGGCGATCGTCGTCGAGATCACCGACATCGCCCGCCAGCGCGCGGAGCTGGAACAGGCCCGCGGCCATGTGGCCCTGCTCAGCTCGGCCGCGCTCCGGATCGGCACCACCCTCGACATGGACACCACCTGCCGGGAACTGGTCGCGTTCGTGGTGCCCGCCTTCGCCGACGTGGCGATCGTCGACATCTTCCCGTCCGAGGTGGGGAGCCCGGTGCGCCGCCCCGACGCCGGCGTCCTGCGGCTGAGGCGCGCCGCGCTGCGGGGCACCGGGGTGCTCGACGAGCGGATGCGGCGGTTCGGCCACGCCGGGGAGTACGTCGACTTCACCCCCGACGCCGCGGTGAACCGCTGCCTGGCGGAGAACCGGCCGATCCTCGACGAGTGGCCCGGCCGCGGCCGGAGCGCCATCACCGCGGAGCGGATCGCCGCCTACCAGGCCCTCGGCCTGCGCGACGCGCTCGTCGTCCCGCTCACCGCGCGGGGCCACCCGCTCGGCGCCCTCAGCCTCGTCCGGGCCACCGGCTCCCCGGCCTTCACCGAGCAGGACGTGGCCGTCGCCCGCGAGCTGGCCGCGCGGGCGGGCGTCGACCTCGACCACGCCCGCCGCTACGACCACGAGCACAGCATCGCCCGCGAACTCCAGCGCTCCCTGCTCTCCGAGCCCTACGGCCCCCACTCCCACGTCGAGGTCGCCACCCGCTACCGGCCGGCGGACCGGGGCGTCCTGGTGGGCGGCGACTGGTTCGACGTCGTCCCCCTGCGGGACGGCCGCCACCTCAAGGCGATGGGCGACGTGATGGGGCACGGTGTGGAGGCGGCCGTCGCCATGAGCCACTACCGCTCGCTGCTGCGCGTGCTGGCGAGCGAGGACCTGCCCCCGCACCGCATCCTGGAGCAGCTCGACGCGATGGTGGAGCGGTCCGGCATGGACCGGGCCGCCACCTGCCTGCTCGCCGTCGTCGACCGGTTCGGCGGGAGGTGCCAGTTGGCCAGCGCGGGCCACCTGCCCCCGGTGTTCATCGATCCGGGGAAGGCCGGGGCCCGGATCGCCCGGCTGCCGGTGGGGCCGCCGCTCGGCACGGGCTTCGGCGGCTACCGGACCGCGTCGGTGTCCTGCGGTCCGGGGACGGTGCTGTTCATGTACACCGACGGCCTGGTGGAGCGCCGGGGCGAGGACATCGACGTGTCGGTGGGGCGGCTGTCCTCGCTGACCCTGCCGAGCAGCGGACGGCTGGACGACCTGCTGGACGAGGTCCTCGACCGGTTCGGCCAGGACGCCGAGGACGACATCGCCGTCCTGGCGTCCCGCATCCGCGAGGGCCCGCCGGTGCTGCGGCCGCCCTTGGGGTGAGACCCGAGGCCGCCCGCACGCCCCGCCGTCAGCCCAGTTCGAGGGTGGTGATGCCGTACAGGCCGCTCCGGTCGATCTCCGGTTCCGGGCCCGCGTACATCCGGGCGGTGTCGAACGAGGGGGCCAGCCCCAGCTCCTCGGCGAGCCGGACCGCCGCCGGGTTGGCGTCGGGCACGTCGAGCGCCACGGGCGTGTCCGGGGCGGTGGCCGCGACCGCGCTGACCAGTGCCGCCGCCACGCCGGGGGACGCGGCGTACAGGGGGCCGATGCGGGAGGCGGCGCGGCACGGCCGGAGCACCGCGAGCCCGTGGACCTCGCCGTCGCGGACGGCGGCGAGGGCCGTGTGGTGCGGGGCCGAGGTCCACGACGCCAGGAAGCCGTCGCGCGCGGCCGGGAAGAACCGGCGGTCGTAGGCGGCGAGCAGGTCGAACGGCACGCTGCGGGCGTCCACCAGGTCGGTGCCCGGCGGCGGGGCGAGGCCGGGCGGCGGCGTCCCCTCGTACCGCGCGTTGCCCCAGCAGGTGCGGAAGCCGGACCTGCGGTAGTTGTCCTGTTGGGCGGGCACCCCGTCCAGGCCCACCGTGCGCCCGGCGAGCCGGGCCGTCCCGGCCTGCCAGGTGCGCAGCCCGTACCCCTGCCCGCGCAGGTGGGGGCGGGTGAGGTAGAAGCCCAGGAAGCCGTAGTCGTCGCCGTAGCGGACGACGGACAGGGAGGTGACCGGCTCGCCGTCCAGCCGCCCGAACAGGAAGCCGCGCGGGTCGGCGGCGTAGAACAGCCCGCCGTCGCCCCCACCGGGATTCCAGCTCTCCTCGTGGGCCCACGCGCCCAGCGTGACGATGTCCTCGGCGCGGGCCGAGGTGATCTCGAAGTGTTTCGGCACGGTACGGACGTACCCACCGCGGGGCCGGTTCAGGCCGCGCCCCGCCGGTTCGCCTCCCACCGCCGCACCGGGCCGGGCTCAGGCCCCGTGCCGGCGCCGCTCGCGCAACCGCCGCAGGACGACGGCGGCCGAGGTGACCAGCGGCAGCATCCCGGACACCGTGTCGGCGGTGCTCCGCCCGCCGTGCGCGCCCTTGGCCCGGCGGAACCGCTTGGCCGCCCTGGCCACCGCCAGCGCGCCGCTGCCCAGGCTCAGCACGAGCCCCACCTTGCCGCCGCGCGTCCCCTTGAGGGGCGTGGACCGGTTCTTCGCCATCGCGGGTACCTCCAGATGCGGGACAGCGGTCGGGCCCGTCGCGTGTCCCACGTAACCGGCTCTCCGCCGCGCCCGCAAACGGACGGGCCCCGGCGCGGCGGGGTGGCGTCATCATGTGTTCACGCCCCGTCCGCGCGCGCGTCGCCGCGCCTTGCGAGGGTCCCCGGAGGAAGAGCGGCCGCCGCGGCCGTGCGGAGGAGACGTGCCATGAACGGATCGACTGCCGGCCTGCCCCGCCGCGGGGCCCTGCTGCTGGCGGGGATGGTGGCCGCGGGCACGGTCGCCACCGGCGCGGGGACGGGCGCGGCCCAGCCGCGCACCGGGGCCGTGTGCGCCGAGGGCGAGCCGTCGTCGTACGCCTGCGCGCGGCCGGGGGACCTGATCGGTGCCACCCTGGGCGAACTGCACCCCACCCAGGCCGTCCTCGGCTTCGACCAGGTCTTCTACAAGCTGGGGCGCTACGGCAGCACCCGCGACGAGGCCGCGGGCGGCGTCAACAAGCGCTTCGACGACTGGTGCGAGACCAACGGCCAGGGGGAGGCGGCGTCGGCGCCCCCCGGCGCGCGGCTGGACGACCCGGCGAGCTTCACCTGCACCGTGCCCCTCGGCCGGGAGACCCCGGAGTCGATCGCCCCGATGAAGACGGCCGTCGTCGGGCCGGGCGGGAAGCTGTACCTCACCGACGGGCACCACACGCTCACGTCGTTCCTGGAGGGCCCCGACGGCAGTCCCCGGCTGCCGGTGCGGCTGCGGGTCACCGACAACCTCAGCTCGCTGTCCACCGCGGAATTCTGGCGGCGGATGGCCGCCGAGAAGAAGGTCTGGCTGCGCGACGAGCACAACCGGCCCCTCACCCCGGACCGGCTTCCCGACCGGCTCGGGATCACCCACTTCCGCGACGACCCCTACCGCAGCCTCGTCTACTTCACCCGCGACATCGGCTACGAGGTCCCGGCGGCGGCCACCGAGTTCCTGGAGTTCTCCTGGGGCGCGTGGCTGCGCGGCGAGCACGACCTCGCCCGGGAGGACCTGACCGCGCCCGGCCCGTACCTCGACCTGGTCGAGCGCGCCTCGCGCTCCATGGCCGCGCTCGCCCCGGACGCGGTCGTCGACGACGGGAAGACCGCCGCGCAACTGGGCCGCATCGCCCAGTGGAACGGCGGCAAGAAGCGCACCGCCGGGGAGTTCGCCAAGCTCGGCAGGCCGCTGAGCGACGCCAAGCCCGGCAAGCTCGCCGAGGCGCTGCACTACAAGGCCGGCGTCCCGGCCGCGCCCGCCTGCACCACGCGGATCACCGGGCCGCGCACCGGGCCGCTGACCGTCGCCTCCGGCGTCGCCTGCCTCGACCGCGCCGACCAGCGCGGCCCGGTCACCGTCCGCGCCGGGGCGGCCGTCGTGATCACCGGCTCCACGCTGGAGGGCCCGCTGCGGGCCGACCGCGCGGCGGCGGTCCACGTCTGCGGCTCCCGCGTCACCGGCCCGGTCTCCGTCAGCCGTAGCACCGGGATGGTACGGATCGGCGGTCCGGGCTGCACCGCCGACTCGATCACCGGCCCCGTCCACCTCACCGGCAACACCGGAGGCGTGCTGCTCGCCGGGAACACGATCACCGGCCCCCTGGCGTGCTCCGGCAACCTCCCGGCCCCGGACGGCACGGGCCGGGCCAACGAGGGGGGCGGCCCGCGTACGGGCCAGTGCGCCGCGCTGTGAGTCCGCGCGCCCCCCGCCGGGGGCGCTGAGGGCCGGGTCAGACGAAGGCGTACGCCACCGCGGTGGCCGCCCCCAGCCCCGCGCCCGCCACCGTCTGGGCGACGGTGTGGTAGCCGAGGGCCACGCGCGACCAGCAGACGGCCGCCGTCAGGGGGTACGCCGCGAGCCACCAGGGCGTGTGCACGACGGCGAGGAGGGCGACGGCCGCCGAGGCCACCGCCGAGTCGACGGAGATCTTCCACACCGTGTTGACGGCCAGCAGGCCGACCGTCATCACCCACAGCGCGAGCATCGCGACGAGGATGCCGGTGGGCGCGCCGCCCGCCACCATCACCGCCGACCCGACGCCGATCGAGCCGAGGATCACGAAGAAGATCGGCGCGCGCTTGGTGCGGTCCACCACGTGCCGGTCGCCCCAGGCGCCGCGCCCCCGCTCCCACTCGATGTAGCCCGCCGGGACCAGCCCGGCGCAGAGCGCCCCGAGGAGCCCCCAGAGCAGCCCGGTCCCGTCGCCCGCCGCCGCCAGGCCGATGCCGACCATGCCCGCCAGCAGGACGTTGCGGGGCTGGAGGACGTCGGTGACGGTGCGTGCGGCGGACCGCGTGCGGGCGGGGGCGGCGGGTTGCGCGGTGGTCCGGTTCACGCGGTCGGCTCCGTGGTGCGGGGGGTGCGGGGGGAGGTCGCCTCGGCGAGGACCGCGCGGGCGCGCTCCTCGCCGACGGTGCGGTAGGCGGCGGCGATCCGGACCAGCCGGGCCACCTCGCCGTCCTGGTCGGCGGCGTGCTGGGCGGCTACGGTCGCGGCCGCCCCGGCGGGCGCGCCGGAGTCCAGGGCGAGCAGGGCGGCCCGCACCCAGTAGGCGTCGGTGAGGGCCGCCGCCCGGCGCGGGTCGGCGGTGTCGCGGGCGGCGGCCCGCCCGGCGGCGGCCAGCAGCCCGTCCGGCACGTAGTGGCGCAGCCTCTCGACCGCGTCCGCGATGTCGGCGGCCCAGCGGTCGACCCGCAGGTCGGCCGGGACGTTGAACCGGGTCAGCTCCCGGCCCAGCGAGGCGGGCGGGTCGAACGGCTGGTCGGGGAAGGCGGTCATCAGCTCGTGCCAGAGGGCGTGCAGCCGGACCTGGGCCCGCCACAGCCGGGCCCGGCGCGCGCCGGCCGCGAGGGCGGGGAGGGACGCGCCGAGGGCGAAGAGGACGAACAGCACCACCTGGGCGGCTTCGGTGGCCCGGTCGAACCGGAGGGCGAACGCCTCGCTCGGCCGGTCGGCCACGCTGACCCAGAGGAACAGCGTGCGGCTGGCGGTGTAGCCGACGCCGATGAACATCGCGCACGTCATCATGGCGAGCCCGACGCGCAGATGGCGCCGCCGGGCGTCGGCGGTGGCCAGCGCCCACTGGAAGGCGCACACGGCCGACGCGGCGCCGAGGTAGAGGTAGAACACGCTCATGTAGAGCGTCGCGCCCCACTCCCCGGCGTGGTCGGAGACGAAGCGGTCCGAGGGCTCGGAGCGGTCCACCACGGTGAAGAAGAGGACGGTGAGCAGGACCAGCGTGGCGGCGGACGCCCTGGCCGCCACCTGCTGGACGAGCCGGGCGAAGCGCACGTGGCGGGGGACCGCGCCCTCCTCGGGGTAGCTGCCGTAGACGGCCACGATGTAGCTGAGGATGGCGAGGATCGCGACGGTGGCGGTGTAGTGCTTGATGAGCACGGCCAGGTCGGTCACGGCGCTGTTGTTGAGGGCGGTGCGCACCGCGTGGGTCTTCGTCCACAGGGCGACGGCGAACCCGGCGTAGCAGCCCCACAGGGCTCTGCGCCGGCGGTCCTCCTCGTCGCCCCACAGGGCGGCGGGCATCCGCCACAGGGCGACGGCCGTCATCAGGCCGGCCGTCAGGTAGCCGGCGAGGTCGAGAGAGGTCACGGGGGCGTTCGTCCTCGGGGTCGGGGCGGGGGAGCGCGGGGCGGGTCGAGCGGGGGGCCGGGTGGCACGTGTCAGAGGGCGTCGGGCCGCCCGAGCCGGAGGAGGCCGCGCCGCCGGTGGGCCACCGGGCGGGAGAGGGAGTCGTCGAGTCGGCCCACCATGTCGTCGGTGGTGAGGCCGCGCGCCATCCGGGGGATCAGCGAGGCGCCGAATTCGGCCATGCGTTCGTCGTGGGTGTCGTACTGCGCGCGGGCCTGGACGGTCGCGCCGCCGGAGGCGAGGACGTCGGCGGCCTCGGGGGAGAGGACGCGGGCGATCAGCGAGGTGTCGAAGACCGGGAGGAGGGTGCGCAGCCGCTCGGCGTCGAGCGTCGTCCCGTGGTCGAACCACTCGTGGCACAGCTCGTGCAGGACGACGTGCTGCGTCTGGTACGCGGTCGGCCTGCGGCGGTAGAGGACGAGGCTGGTGCCGCCCGCCTTCAGGCGCAGCCCGCACGCCGCGTTGACGCGGGCCAGGCGGTCCGGCATCTCGTGCAGCCGGATGGTGCGCCCGCGCGCCTCCTCCATGTTCGCCACCAGTCCGGACAGCGAGAAGGGGGTCGGCAGGGGCAGGTCGGCGAGGCCGGCCTCGCACTCTTTCCGCAACTTCCGCAGGGACATGACCAAGACGCTACGCTTCCGGCCCCGCGCGGCGCCGGTCGGCGGCGGAACCCGTCGGTCCGGAGCCCTCCCCGAGGGGGTTCTCCCTCTCCTTGGCGGCGTCCTCCAGCAGGGCCAGCGCGAACCGCAGCAGCTCCGGCGGGAGCCCGTCCTCGTCCAGCCCCCGGCCGGCCACCCCGCTGATCTCCCCGGTGCGCCGCTTGGCCAGGAACTGGAGGCCGGCCACGACGTCGTCGACGACCTCGGACTCCTCCTTGAAGAAGCGCCAGTCCACGCCGAATCCCAGGCCGAGGGCCTTCAGGATCTCCTCGGAGGGCTGGGTCACCTTGCCGGCGAGGATGTTGGAGAAGTAGCTGTGCGACAGCGAGCCGCCGCGCTCCCTGACCCGTTCGGCGAAGACCCGGCCCGAGATCCGCCGGCCCGGAAAGGTCTTCTCGACCATGTACTCGACCTTCTGCCGCAGCGAGTCCAAGCGGGGCAGCTCGTCGGGTCCGGGCGGCCGGGGCGGTGCGGTCGGTTCGCGCGGTTCCGTACCGGGTTCGCCACCGTCGTCCTTGGCCATCCGGGCCTCCACGGTCACCTCGGAGTCGGAACTGAGCTTGCGCAAACACTCTACGTCACTGTTAACTCGAAAAAACACGGGCAGGGGACCACGAGGGGAGTCCCTTGCCCGTGCGCGAACGCGCGTCCGGAAGCGGCTCCGGACAGGGGTGTAGCCCTTCACGACGGGGGATGCGTGAAGGGCTACACGCGCATTATGGCCCCGTGGTCCTCCCCACGACAACTGACCAGTCGGTCAGCGGTTCCGCGCGCGGCCCCGCCCGCGCCGCCCGCCGCCCCCGGAATCTGTTCCGGCCGCGATAGACATGGCGTAACCGGACGATTAGGGTTTCTCGTGCGGTCATGTGAAAGAGCGGTATGCGGCAGAGGGGCCCGCGGCCGTACGGCGACCGGCCCCTGAGCGGTCCCGCGCGGCACGGCGCGGAACAGAAGAGGTGCAGATGCCCCCGGAGAACCCCGCGAACGCCGCCGATCGCCTCGACGACGACGACTACCCCGCCTACACGATGGGGCGCGCCGCGGAGATGATCGGCGCGACGCCGGGATTCCTCCGGGCGATCGGCGAGGCCCGGCTGATCACCCCGCTGCGTTCCGAGGGCGGCCACCGCCGCTACTCCCGCTACCAGTTGCGCATCGCCGCCCGCGCCCGCGAGTTGGTCGACGGCGGAACGCCCGTCGAGGCCGCCTGCCGCATCGTCATCCTGGAGGACCAGCTCGAAGAGGCGCTGCGCCTCAACGAGGAGCTGCGCGGCCGCCCCGCGCGCTCGGGCGGCCCCGCCGAGCGCTGAGCGCCCCGGCCGTCCGCCGGGGCGCCGCGCGGCCCCGCGCCCCGGCGCCCCCGGAGGTCTTCGCGGAGCCCCGCGCCATATCTGCATTCGCCAGCACAGTATTTCACGCAATGCGCGGTGAGGCTTTTATGTTCCGACGGGCGCGGTGTTATTGCCGACGCGCTCTCCCGGCATCACCGTGCTACTGTTGATCTCAGTTGCAGTTGTGGTTCCCAAAAACTTCAAGTGCTCTTGCCGGTCAGATGTCGGCGGGCGCGCTTATGTATTTCCGGTACTTCCGGACGGGGTAATCATCGCGGCGACGTCGGACCCGCACAGTGTGGGTCCGCGGGCTCTGCCCCTAAGGAGATATGACATGGCTACTGGCACCGTGAAGTGGTTCAACGCGGAAAAGGGCTTCGGCTTCATCGAGCAGGACGGCGGCGGCGCCGACGTCTTCGCCCACTACTCCAACATCGCCGCCAGCGGCTTCCGTGAGCTGCAGGAGGGCCAGAAGGTGAACTTCGACGTCACGCAGGGCCAGAAGGGCCCGCAGGCCGAGAACATCACCCCCGCCTGATCACTCAGGCCGCAGTACCGCGTAGCTGGGGCCCGCACCTTGGGGTGCGGGCCCCGGCTCGTTGTCGTTTCCGGGGCCCGCACCGCGCGCCCCCTGCCGAAGCCGCGTCCGGTGCACTGATTCCCGGCGGCCGGGTTTCGCTCTCTTCTGTCATTTCATCGGCTCGTTCTTGCGATTCTGGGTGCCGTTCACGGCCGCTTCCCGAAAAAGAATCCCTCGATACGTGCCCCATCGAGGAAAGGTTCTGCATGAACCGCGAACGCACACCCCGCTCGAACGACCGATTCGCCCGCACCCGCTCCGGCGGCCCCTCCGCCGCCCGCAGCGGCGGCGCGCCCCGCCACTCCGGCGGCGACCGCCGTGCCGCGGGCTTCGGCGGCGGCCCCAAGCGGTCCAGCGGCTCCGGGGGCTACGGCCGCCGCTCCGCCGCCGGCGTCAAGGGCGAGTTCGCCCTGCCGGTCACCGTCACCCCCGCGCTCCCCGCCGCCGAGACCTTCGGCGAGCTGGAGATGCCGGCGCCGCTGAAGGCGGCGCTCGTCGCCGAGGGCATGACCGTGCCCTTCCCGATCCAGGCGGCCACCCTGCCCAACTCGCTGGCCGGCCGGGACGTCCTGGGCCGCGGCCGCACCGGCTCGGGCAAGACGCTCGCCTTCGGCCTCGCGCTGCTGGCCCGCACCTCGGGCCGCCGTGCCGACGCCAAGCGCCCCCTCGCCCTGGTCCTCGTCCCCACCCGCGAGCTGGCCCAGCAGGTCACCGACGCGCTCACCCCGTACGCCCGGTCGCTGAAGCTGCGCCTGGCCACCGTGGTGGGCGGCATGTCCATCGGGCGGCAGGCCAGCGCGCTGCGCGGCGGCGCGGAAGTCGTCGTCGCCACGCCGGGCCGTCTCAAGGACCTGATCGAGCGCGGCGACTGCAAGCTGGACCGGGTCACCATCACGGTCCTGGACGAGGCCGACCAGATGGCCGACATGGGCTTCATGCCGCAGGTCACCGAGTTGCTGGACCAGGTGAGCCCGGACGGGCAGCGGATGCTGTTCTCGGCCACCCTGGACCGCAACGTCGACCTGCTGGTGCGGCGCTACCTGAACGACCCGGTCGTGCACTCCGTCGACCCGTCCGCCGGTGCGGTCACGACGATGGAGCACCACGTCCTGTACGTCCAGGGCGCCGACAAGTACGCCACCACGACGGAGATCGCGGCCCGCGACGGCCGGGTGATCATGTTCCTGGACACCAAGCACGCGGTGGACAAGCTCACCGACCACCTGCTGCACAGCGGGGTCCGGGCGGCGGCGCTGCACGGCGGGAAGTCCCAGCCGCAGCGCACCCGCACCCTGGAGCGGTTCAAGAGCGGGCACGTCACCGTCCTGGTCGCCACGAACGTCGCGGCGCGCGGCATCCACGTCGACAACCTCGACCTCGTGGTCAACGTCGACCCGCCGAGCGACCACAAGGACTACCTGCACCGCGGCGGCCGGACCGCCCGCGCCGGGGAGTCCGGCAGCGTCGTCACGCTGGTGCTGCCCAACCAGCGCCGCGAGATGACCCGCCTCATGGCGGACGCCGGGATCACCCCGCAGACCGCCCAGGTCCACTCCGGCGAGGCCGAGCTGAGCCGGATCACCGGCGCGCAGGCGCCCTCGGGCGTCCCGGTGGTCATCACCGCCCCGCCCAAGGAGCGCTCCACCCGCGGCGGCGCGTTCATGGGCCGCGGCACCAAGCGCGGCGGCGCGACCGCCACCCGCCGCCGTCCGGGCGTGCCCACGCCCGAGGCCCGTACGGCCGCCGCGCAGCGCCGCTCCAACCGCGCCGCGTGAACCCGCGCGGCCGGCGGTCCGCCGCCGGCCGCTCCCGTGCGGCGCTCCCCGAACCCCTCGTGCCGCTCCGTGTACGCGAACCCTGTTGAGGAACCATGCGCTGTGTCATCGCCCGCTTCCCCTTCGATCTGTTCAAGAACGAGGTGGAGGACTCGATGAAGGGCATCAAGCCCGAACCCGTCACCGGTGACGCGGTGGTCATCAGCCGCCGGGTGTACCCGGTCAAGCAGGTGGGCGAGGTCATCACCCGCCAGGACCGCCGCGATTTCAGCTCCTCCGAAGTCGTGCGCGCGCTGTCCAAGCTCGGCTTCACCTGCCGCACCGCCGAGACGGCCGCCGCACCGGCGGCCGCCCCCCGCTCCCCGCTGGAGACGGCCTCCGCTCTGCTCGGCACCCCCGCCTCGGAGCCCGCGCCGGCGCCGGCCGCCGCGCGGGGGCTCGGGACCCTCTGAGCCCCGCTCGGCCGGCCGTCCGCGCCGCGAGGGCGGCCCGGACCGGCGCCGGTCCGGGCCGCGCGCGGTCCGGGGCGTGCCAGGATCAGCGCCCATGAAGAGGAAGCTGACCGCGTTCGGCGCGGCGGTGGCGGCGTGCCTGCCGGCCGCCGCCCCCGCGCACGCCGACGAGACGCACACGGACTCCCACAACGGGCCGGTGGTGGCCCTGATCTCGACGGGTCAGATCGACGATCCGCTGGAGGACGTCCTGGAGCACGTCACGCTCCTGGGCCGGACCGTGATCCAGGACGGCTGAACCCCGAGGGCCCGTTGCGCCCCCTCCCCCGGACGGGAGGGGGCGGACGGGCCCTCGCGCCGTCCTGCGGTTCAGGCCGCCGGGACGGCCGGGGGCCGCTGCCGCGCCCACGCCATGCGGGGCTCCAGCAGCGGGCGGAGCAGCCGCCGTACGGGCGGCGTGCACAGCAGCGTGACCATGACGGCCGCACCCGCGGTGACGGCGACGGAGCCCGCCGCGGTGGCGAGGAACGGCCGCTCGTAGAAGCCCTCGTAGGACAGGCCGCGCACGACGAAGCCGTGCAGCAGGTACCCGTACAGCGTGCAGCTCCCCAGCGCCGTCATCCACGTGCGGCCCCTGGGCACCCAGGACAGGAAGCACGCGCCCAGCACCAGCGCCGCCGCGAACAGCAGGACGGTCGCCACCGGGCCCGTCCACTGCGCGGTCTCCAACTCCTGGGTGCTGTTCTTGCGGAAGAACCACGAGGTCGAGGTCCGGGGGACCAGCCAGTACGCCACCAGCGTCCCGAGGGCGAGGACCGGCACCGAGACGACGCGCACCCAGGTGCGGCGGACCAGCTCGAAGTGGTGCGGGCCCAGCCGCAGCCCGAGGACGTAGAACGGCAGGAACTGCAGCACCCGCTGGACGGGGAGCGCGCCGTCCGCCGCCGGCGACAGCGTCGCCAGCGCGGCGATGGCGAGGGAGACCAACACCGGAGCGCGGACCGCCTGCCACAGCGGGGTGGACAGCCGCCAGAGGAACAGGGCGGGCAGGAACCACAGCAGCCAGTAGGGCGAGAGCAGCGCCAGGGCGAAGTCGGCGTCGCGCAGCGTCCGCTGGAAGACGGTGTAGAGGACCTGGAACACGACGTAGGGCGCCAGCAGGCTGGTGACCAGCTTCCACACCCGGTCCGGCCGCAGCTCGAAGGTCCGCGAGAAGTAGCCCGCGATCAGGATGAACACCGGCATGTGGAACGTGTAGACGAAGGTGTACGCGGCCTCCACCAGCCGGCCGTGGGGCAGCGGCTCCCAGGCGTGGCCGATGGCCACCAGCACGATCGCCAGGTACTTGGCGTTGTCGAAGAAGTGGTCCCGGCCGTCGTCGGGCGTGCCGCTCCGGGGGGAGGCGGCCGCGGTGGGGCGCGGCAGCTCCGGGGTGAGGGGGGAAGGCATCCTGACACCCTAGGGCGTGTTCGCGTTCCGTCGGAGGGGTGTGTTCCTCGTCACCTTCGCGGGGGATCCGTGCTCCGCGCGGGGGTCACCCGGTTGACGCGCTCCCCTGCGCGCCGGCGGG
Organism: Streptomyces sp. NPDC041970; assembly: GCF_055588985.1. Lineage (NCBI taxonomy): Bacteria > Bacillati > Actinomycetota > Actinomycetes > Kitasatosporales > Streptomycetaceae > Streptomyces > Streptomyces sp. NPDC041970. The sequence continues at coordinate 152,044 of NZ_JBVJCD010000004.1, read as the reverse complement.
TCCGGGCGCAGGGTGGATGCCATGTGGTCCCGCCGTATCGTCCTGGGCGTCCTGGTCCTGCCCCTGGCCCTCCTGGTGTTCGGGGACGGCCCGGCGCTCCACGCCTCGCGGACCGAGCTGGCCACCGGGCCCCGGCCGCCCCGCGGGCTCCCGCAGCCGGCCGTCGTCGGGCGCGGGGCGTGGCGGGCGGCGGAGGAGCTGGTGCGGGAGGAGCCGCGCTACACGGGGGCGGCGAAGGCGGTGTTCGTCCACCACACCGGCAATTCCAACGACTACGACTGCGCGGACGCCCCCGCGCTGATCCGCGCCGTCCAGGCCGCCCACGTCGAGAAGGACGGCTGGGACGACATCGGCTACAACTTCCTCGTCGACCGCTGCGGCACCCTCTACGAGGGGAGGGCGGGCGGGGTCGCCCGGCCGGTGCTGGGGGCCCACACGAAGGGGTTCAACGCGGACACGGTCGGCGTCGCGGCCATCGGGAACTTCGCCGAGGGGGCGCGGGTCCCGGCGCCGATGCTGGAGGCGCTGGTGCGGCTCGCCGCCTGGAAGCTCCGGCCGGGGGCGGACCCGATGGGCACGGTGGACCTGGTCTCGACGAACGACGAGAGCCGCTACGACCGGGGCCAGGTGGCCCGGCTGCACGTCATCTCCGGGCACCGCGACAGCTTCGAGACCCGCTGCCCCGGAGACGCGCTCTACGGGCTGCTGCCCGAGCTGCGGGAGCGCACGGCGAAGCTGCGCGCCTCGGTCCCCGGACACTCGGCGGCGGCCCGGCTGCGCCCGACGTTCTGAGCGCCGGCCGGGCCCCCGGCTGCCGTCAGCGGGCGACGAACTGGGTGAGTATCGCCTGCACCTCGTAGATGTCGACGCCCTTGGTGAACGTCTTCTGGAGCGGCGTGGGGCTGCCCGAGATCCAGATCTTCAGCTCGGCGTCGAGGTCGAACGTCCCGGCCGTCTCCACCGCGAAGTGCGTGATGCTGCGGTACGGCACGGAGTGGTACTCCACCTTCTTGCCGGTGATGCCCTGCTTGTCGACGAGGATCAGCCGACGGTCGGTGAACAGGATGGTGTCGCGGATCAGCAGGAAGGCGGCGTGGATCTGCTCGCCCTGCCCCAGGAGCCGGGCGTAGTCCTGCTGGGCCGTGGCCGGGTTGATCGTGTGCGCGTTGCCGAACAGTGCCATGGGCGCCTCGTCTCTCGTTCCGTCGTAGTCAACTACGCGCCGGGCGGGGCGATGGTTCCCGATCGCTGCCCGGCCGCCGGGTCTCAGAGGGGGACGACGGTCGCCTCGGTCGCCTTGACGCTGGTCCAGACGGCCGTCCCCTCGGCGATGCCCAGCTCGGCGGCGGCCTGCGGGGTGATCTCCGCGACGAGGTCGGGAGCCCGGTCGGAGGTGATCAGCAGGCGGAGCCGGCTGCCGCCCGAGGTGATCTCGCGGACCGTGCCGGGCCAGACGTTGCGCGGGCTGCCGGTGGGCCGCTCGCGGTGGACGGAGACGGCTTCCGGCGCGATGACGGCGAGGGCCTCCGTGCCCGCCGGGAGGGGGTCGGCGACGACGAGGCGCCCGCCGCCCTCCGGGGCGAGCCCGTCCGCCGTGGCGGTGCCGGGCCAGGCGTTGCGGCCCAGCATCCGGGCGACCCACGGGGAGCGCGGGCGGCGGGCGACCTCGGCGGGCGGCTCGTCCTGGAGGACCCGGCCGTCCTCCAGCACCAGGACCCGGTCGGCCAGCGAGACCGCCTCGACCGGGTCGTGGGTGACGATCAGGCAGACCCCGCCGAAGTCCGCGAGGTGCCCGCGCAGGGTGTGGCGCACGCGGGCGCGGGTGGTCTGGTCGAGGGCGGCGAGCGGTTCGTCCAGCAGCAGGAGGCGGGGGCGGGCCGCCAGCGCGCGGGCGAGGGCGACCCGCCCGGCCTGGCCCCCGGAGAGCTGGGCGGGCCTGCGGTGGGCGAGGTGGCCGACCCCGAGCCGGTCCAGCCAGCCCTGCGCCTCGCGGCGGGCCTCCGCGCGGGGCACGCCGCGGGCGCGGAGCCCGTACGCCGTGTTCGCCAGGGCGCTCAGGTGCGGGAAGAGCGCCCCGTCCTGGGGGACCCAGGCGACGCCCCGGCGGTGCGGGGGCAGCGCGGTGGCGTCGACGCCGCCGAGGCGCAGGGCGGCGTGCGCGCGGGGGGTGAGGCCGAGGAGGGCCCGCAGGAGGGTCGTCTTGCCCGCGCCGTTGGGGCCGACGACCGCGAGGGTGGCGCCCGCCGGGGCGTCCAGCGTGAGCCGGGTGAAGCCGGTGACCTCCGCGTGGAGCGGCCAGGGCTCCGACGGCGCGGGGGCGGCCGGCGGCTCCGGGTGCGCGCCGCCGCGCCCCTCGCCGCCCTCGCCGCCCTCGGCGTCGGGCGCGGGCCGGTGCGCGGGGGACCGGTCGTGCGGGGCGCCGGTCCAACGGCCGCGCAGGGCGGTCAGCACGGCCATCGCGATCACCAGCAGCAGCAGCGACACGGAGGTGGCGGCCTCCGGGGAGTCCTGGAGCAGCAGGTACACCTGGAGCGGCAGGGTCTGCGTCGCGCCGGGGAGGTTCCCGGCGAAGGTGATGGTGGCCCCGAACTCCCCGAGCGCGCGGGCCCAGGTGAGGGCGGCCCCGGCGATCAGGCCGGGGGCGACCATCGGCAGCGTGACGGTGAGGAACACCCGGACCGGCGCGGCGCCGAGGGACGCCGCCGTCTCCTCGTACCGGGGGCGCAGGCCGGCGAGCGCGCCCTCCAGCGAGATGACCAGGAACGGCATGGCGACGAAGGTCGCCGCGAGCACGGCCCCCGAGGTGTGGAAGGGGAGCGTGACGCCGAGGGAGTCCTCCAGCCAGGGGCCGAGCAGCCCGCGCCGCCCGAAGGCCAGCAGCAGGGCGACGCCGCCGACCGTGGGCGGCAGGACCATCGGCAGCAGGACCAGCGAGCGGACGAACGCCTTGCCGGGGAAGGAGGTCCGGGCCAGCAGCCAGGCCAGCGGCACCCCGAGCAGGAGGGAGAGCCCGAGCGCCCACAGGGAGACCGTCAGCGAGAGCCGCAGGGCCCGGACGGTGGCCGCGTCGGTGAGGTGCGCGCCCAGCTCGCCCCAGGAGGTGCGGGCCAGGATGCCGACGAGGGGCAGCAGCAGGAACGCCACGGCCAGCAGGGCGGGCGCGGTGAGCAGCAGCGGGGCGCGGGTGCGCGGGGCGCGGCGGCCTTTCGGGCGCGGGCCCCCCGCGCGGCGGGCGGTCACGGCTGCTGGAAGCCCGCGGCCCGCAGGATCTCCTGCGCGGGGGGCGTGGTGAGCCAGGCGACGAACGCGGCGGCCGCCGCGCCGTTCCGGGAGGTCTTCAGGGTGGCCGCCGGGTAGGAGGCGACGGCGTTCTCGGCGTCCGGGATCCCGACCGCGTCGACCTTGCGGGCCGCGGCCTCGGCGTCGGTGCGGTAGACGATCCCCGCGTCCGCCTCGCCGAGCGCGACCTTGGCGAGGACGGCGCGGGCGTTGGGTTCGTGGGAGACCGGGGCCACCGCGATCCGCTGCGCGTCGAGCACCCGCCGCGCGTAGCGTCCGACCGGCGCCTCCACGGCGGCGAGGACGACCTTCAGTCCGGGGTCCGCGAGGTCGCGCAGGCGCCCGACGTGTTCCGGGTTGCCCTCGCCCACGGCGATGACCAGCCGGTTGCGGGCGATCACCGCCGGCTTCCCGGTGTCGGCGGCGAGGGCGTCCATGGTCGCGGTGTCGGCGGTGACCAGCGCGTCGGCGGGGGAGCCCTGGTGCACCTGGGCGGCCAGCTCCTGGGAGCCGGCGAAGGAGAACGTGATCGCGGTGCCGGGGTGCGCCTTCTCGTACGCGGCGCCCGCCTCCGCGAAGACGTCGGTGAGGGAGGAGGCGGCCAGCACCGTCAGACGTGTCGTGGGAGCGCCCGGTCCGGGCGCTCCGCCGCCGCAGGCGGTGAGGGGGACGAGGAGTGCGGCGGCCAGCGCGGCGGCGGCCGGGCGGCGGCGGGTCGGGGCAGGCACGGGGCGGGGCTCCTCGGGCGCGGGCGCGGTCGGGCGGGCGGTGGGGGAGGTCCGGGCTCAGGCGCGGTCGATGTGCACGCTGGTCGACTTCACGCGGGCCGTCGCCCGTACGCCGACCTCCAGCCCCAGCTCCTCCACGGCCTCCCTGGTCAGGAGGGAGACGAGCCGGTGCGGACCGGCCTGGACCTCGACCTGGGCCGCGACGTCGCCGAGCTTCACCGCCGTGACGATGCCGGGGAAGGCGTTGCGGACCGAGGTGGCGGGGGCCTCGTCCTCGCCGCCCGCGCCCTGGCCCACCTCGATCGCGAAGGCCGCCAGCGCCCGGCCCTCGATCACGCGCCGGCCCGCCTCGTCGCGCCGGGTCGCGACCCGGCCGGCGTCCGCCCAGCGGCGGGCGGTGTCGGGGCTGACCCCGAGCAGCCGGGCGGCCTGGCCGATGGTGTAGGTCTGCATGTGCGCCACGCTAGAGCAGTCGGCCTGGCAGGTGCCAGCCTTCGGGCGGATACGCATCGCAGACGCGTGCCTCTCCGCGCGGCGGCGCGGGTCGCGCCGGGGCCCCCGGCCTCGGCCCGTGGACGCCGGTCGGGCGGGGATCAGGCCGCCGGGCTGATGGCGGGGACCTCGCCCTCGGTGGTCGTCACGTCGATCACCGAGAACGCCGCTCCCTGCGGGTCGACGAGCGCGGCGAACCGGCCGAAGGGGCTGCCCACCGGACCGAAGCGCAGCGTCCCGCCGCGCCCGGTCGCCCGCGCCACCGCCGCGTCGCAGTCCGGCACGGCGAAGTACACGTTCACGAAGGCCGGTTCCTCGGCGGGGAACTCCTCGCCCATCGTCATCCGGCCCAGGACCGTCTCGCCCTGGACGTCGAACATGGCGTAGTCCATCGAGGCGTCGTCGAACCGGCGCACGGCGTAGGAGAAGACCGCCGGGTAGAACGCGTCGGCCTTCTCCGGAGTGCGCGTGTACACCTCGGCCCAGCAGTACCCGCCGGGGGTGCCCAGGTCGGTCGCGAACCCCTCGTGCTCGCCGGCCTGCCAGACCCCGAACACCGCGCCGCCGGGGTCGCGGGCCAGCACCATCGTGCCGAAGTCGCCGACCCGCATCGGCTCCATCAGCACCTCGCCGCCGTTCTCCCGGATCGCGGCGGCCGTGGCGGCGGCGTCCGGCGAGGCGAGGTAGAGGCACCACGAGGGCCGGCCCTCCGCGCCCGGCACCGGCGGGACGACGGCGGCCGCCGCCCTGCCGTCCGCGTACGCCTGGACGTAGTCGCCGAACTCCGACGCGCTCGTGTCGAACGTCCAGCCGAGCACCTCGCCGTAGAAGTCCTCCACGCCCTCGACGTCGTCGAACATGGCGTCCGCCCAGCACGGAACGCCCTGCGGTTTCCCAGCCATGGGCCCGGTCCTTCCCTGGGGTCGCTGCCTCGGTCCCTCCCGTACGACCACGCTAGCCAGCCCCCGCCGCCTCCGCGCGCCGGGCGGCGGGAGCGGGGCTCACGGGCGGGAGCGGTGCCGGGACCGGGGCTCCGGGGCGGCGTGGTCCGCGCAGTCGGGGTTCTCGCAGGGGCCCGGACGCCAGACGGGGACGAAGACCCCGAGGGACTTGTGGCGCCGCACCTCGGAGGGGACGGGGTGCTTGCAGGTCGGACACATGAAGGCGGTCCGCCCGCGTCGGTCGTCGCTTCCTTTGCTGTCCATGCACCCACGATAGGTCCGGCGGCCCGTGCGGGACACCGCTCGCCGGGGCTCCGCCGTGCGCACGAACGGCCCCTCGCGCGCCTACGCGCGGGCGCCGGCGCCGCCGGAGGGGTCCGGGCCGTCCGCGTCCTCCGGCGGGCGGCGGCGGAGGCTCAGGACCACGGACACCGCGAGGATGACGACGATGACGGCGAGGCTCACCGGCGAGGGGATCTCCGGGACGGAGGAGCTGACCATCTTGTGGGTGGCCTGGAGGATCAGTTTGACCGCGATGAAGGCGAGGATGACCGCCAGCCCGTGGCTCAGGTAGTGGAACCGGTCCAGCAACCCCGCCAGCAGGAAGAACAGGGCCCGCAGCCCCAGGATCGCGAACGCGTTGCTGGTGTAGACGATGAAGAGGTGGTCGCTGACCGCGAGCACGGCGGGGACGCTGTCGACGGCGAAGACCAGGTCGGCCGCCTCGATCGCGGCGACCACCGCGAGCAGCGGGGTGGCGACCCGCCGGCCTCCCTCCCGGACGGTGAAGCGCGTGCCGGAGTAGTGGTCCTGGACCGGCACCACCTTCCGCAGCAGCCGCACGGCGAAGCTCCTGCCCGGATCGAAGCTCTCCTCCTGGCCGCTGAGGATCTTGTAACTGCTGTAGAAGAGCACCGCGGCGAAGAGGAACAGCACGGCGGTGAAGCGGTCGACCACCGCGACGCCGAGCGTCAGGAAGACCGCGCGGAACACCAGCGCGCCGATCACCCCGAGGAAGAGCACCCGGTGCTGATAGGCGCGCGGCACCTGGAAGTAGGCGAAGATCAGCGCGAAGACGAAGAGGTTGTCGACCGAGAGGCTCTTCTCCAGCAGCCAGGCGGTGGTGTACTCCGTCGCGGCGTCCGTCCCGAGCACCAGGAGGACGAGCCCGCCGAAGGCCAGCGCGAGCCCCACCCACAGGGCGCTCCACAGCCCGGCCTCCTTGAAGCCGATGACGTGCGCGCCGCGGTGCGCCAGGAGGTCCACCGTGAGGGAGACGACCACGGTCGCGGCGAAGACGAGCCACAGCCACACCGGTACGTCCACGCCGCGCACCTCCCACTCGGTTGTCTACGAGTGTGTCCCTCCCCGTTCGGTCCCGCGCGCCGGAGCGTGCCGGGTGGCGGCCGCGACCGAGGCCATCAGCTCCGCGTCGAGGAACGACGGGTCGGCGAGCCGGGCGGCGGCGGCGTACGAGGTGAACAGGGCCTTGGTCACCCGCAGCGCCGCCTCGGGGCGGCGGACCACCGGCTTCGCCCAGGCGGCGACCGCGTCGTCCAGCTCCGCCTCGGGCACCACCTTCTGGAGGACCGAGAGCCGGTGCGCCTCGGCGGCGTCGAAGGGGCGGCCGGTGAGGACCAGTTCGCGCACGCGGGCCGCGCCGACCTCGTTGATCAGCCGGGGCAGCAGCCCGCCCCAGGCGGTCGGCAGCCCGAGCGCCAGCTCCGGCAGCCGGAAGACCGCGCTCTCCGCGCCGACCCGCAGATCGCAGGCGAGCGCGAGCGCCATCCCCGCGCCGATGGCCTTGCCGTGGACGCGGGCGATGGTGACGGCCCGGCCGCCGGAGATCGCCTCGCAGACCCGGCGGGCCTTCTCGCCGGCGACGCGGATGCCCTGGCCGGTGGGGTCCTCCTCCAGCCAGTCGGCGAACTCGGCGCGGTCCCCGCCCAGGCAGAAGTCGGCCCCCGCGCCGCTGAGCACCATCACCCGCACTCCGGGGTCGGGCACGGCGACGATGTCCAGCAGGTCGTCGAGCATCGCCTCGCTCACCGCGTTGCCGGTCTCCGGCGCGTGCAGCTCCACGTACAGGACGGGGCCCTCGCGCCGGGTGCGCACCGTGGAGGGCCGCTCGTACGAGGTCAGGAACTCGGGCAGCGAGAGCTTCACGCCGCCACCCCCAGCGAGGTGATCCGCCGGAAGACCATCCGGGAGGCGTACACGGCGGGGGAGGCGGTGCGCAGGGTGGGAAAACGTTCCAGCATTCGCGTCAGGAGCGTGCGGGCCTCCAGCCGGGCCAGCGCCGCGCCCAGGCAGTAGTGCACCCCGCCGCCGAACGTGAGGTGGCCGCCGCCCTTGCGCAGGACGTCGAACGCCTCCGGGTCCGGGTTGCGCCGCGGGTCGTGGTTGGCGGCGCCGTAGAGGACGTGGACCATGCTGTCCTTCGCGATCGGGACGCCGGCCAGGACGGTGTCCTCGGCGGCGATCCGGGTGTTGATGTGGATGGGCGGGTCGTAGCGCAGCACCTCGTCCACGGCCGCGTCGACGTGCTCGGGGTGCTCCCGCAGCCAGCCCCAGCGGCCGGGCTCGGCCAGCAGCAGGGCGGTCATCGACGAGAGCAGCGTCGCGGTGGTCTCCAGCGAGGCGATCGTGACGAACATCGTGAGCCGGTAGAGGATCTCGTCCGCCCGCTCGCGGTCCGGCTCCATCGCGTCCCAGGTGTGGATCCACCCCGTCAGCACGTCCTCGCGGGGCTCCGCCCGGCGCCGCGCGACCAGGGAGGTGAAGTAGGCGCGCAACTGCGCGGTCGCCTCGGCGGAGACGGCGAGCTGCGACTTGGTGGGCAGCAACTCCTGCGCGTACACCTGGTTGTGCGTCATCTCCAGGATGTGCGGGAAGTCGGCGGGATCGATGCCCAGCCAGGAGCCGACGGTGGTGACCGGCAGTTGCTCGGCGACGGTGGAGGCGAAGTCGGCCTCGCCCCAGCGGAGCTTCTGCGCCAGCTCGTCCAGCAGCCGGTCGGCGTCGCGCTCGACGGCGGGGGCGAGGCGTTCGATGGCGGAGCGGTCGAAGAGGTTGCCCAGGCTGCGCCGCTGGCAGGTGTGCTCGGGGGCGTTCAGCCGGGAGAGCGTGGCGGTCATCTCCCGCGTGGCGACGGCCTCCCACCGCTCGGTGTCGTCCTGCCGCTCCTGCCAGGCGAAGTCGGGGGCCAGCCAGGTGCGGCCGCGCAGGACCTGGCTGCAGGCGTCGAAGCCGGTGACGAAGTGGCCGCCCCACGGAGCGCGGACGACGTCACCCATCGCCCGCAGCTCCGCGAGTATCCCGTAGGGGTCGGCCTGGCCCTCCGGAGAGGTGAGTCTACGAAGGAGTGCGACCACCGCCCGCCGACCGTCGGGGGTCCTGGCGGTACCGCCTGTGACGCTCACGCAGAGTTCCTTGTCCTGGGCCCGTGGTTACCGCCCAGAACCTACCCCTGCCAATGTCCACGTCAAGCGTCGATCTCTGTTGCCCCCGTCACATGCATTCGTGACGAATGCCCGTTCTCACCCGCGAATTGTCACCCGGTGGGTCATACGCGAAAGACGTCGAGGAACGAACTCCACCAGCCCTTGGGCTTCTTGCCCGGCTCCGCAGCGTGACGGCCCGCGGGCGCGGCGGGCGCGGACGCGTTCCGGTACGGGTCCGGCAACTGGGCCGAGCCCTGCGCCGGGGGCTGCGCCCCGGTCGAGGCCCGCCGCGCAGCCGTCGGGGTGAACCGCACGGGCAGGGCGACCAGGGCCCGGTGGAAGGGGCCGGGCCGCCAGGCCACGCCGGTGGGCGGCACGGCGAGCGCGAGGTCCGGGACGGTGTTGAGGATCTTCTCGATCGCGGTGAGCGCGATCAGCGTCGCGGGCGACTTGGCCGGGCACACGTGCGGCCCGGCGCCCCACGCCAGGTGCGCCCCCTTGCTGAGGGTGTGGCGGGCGTCGGTGAGCCCCGGATCGCTGTTCGCGGCGGCGAAGCTGATCAGCACGGGGGTGTCCGCGCGCAGGGTCACCCCGTCCAGCTCGATGTCCTGGACCGGGTAGTGCGTGGCGTAGTTGGCGATCGGCGGGTTGTTCCACAGGACGTCGTCGAGCGCGTCCTCGACGAGCATCCCCGAACCGCGCCGCTCGGGCCCGCCCGGCTGGTCGCCGGCGAGCATCAGGAGCAGCGCGTTGGCGATCAGGTTGCGCTCCGGCTCGACGCCCGCGCCCATCAGCATCACCAACTGGTCCTTCAGCTCCTCGTCCCGCAGCCCCGCCGGGTGCTGGATGAGCCAGGAGGTGATGTCCTCGCCGGGCTGGCGGCGCTTGAGCGCGACCAGCTCCATCAGGCACTCCGTCAGGTCGGCGTTGGCGCGCAGCACGTCCTCGCCGTCGAAGATGGCCGACATGGAGCGGGTCAGCCGGTCGCCGATGTCGCCGGGGCAGCCGAAGAGCTGGTTGAACAGCAGCAGCGGCAGCAGCTTGGCGTACTCGTTGAGCAGGTCGGCGGTGCCGCGCTCGATGAACTGGTCGATCAGGTAGTCGGCGATCCGCTCGACGTCCCGGCTCAGCCGGCTGCTGTTGAGCCGGGCCAGGGACTCGGTGACCGCCTTGCGCAGCCGCAGGTGCTCCGCGCCGTCGGTGAACAGGCAGTTGGGCCGGTACACCATCATCGGCAGCACCGGGCTGTCCAGCGGTACGGCGCCCTCGCGCAGCGCGGCCCAGCGCCGCGCGTCGCGGGCGAACAGCGAGGGGTTCTGGAGGACCCGCAGCGCCGCCTCGTGCTGCACGATCAGCGTGGCCTCCACGCCGGGGGCCAGCTCGATGGGGGCCGCGGGGCCGTGGGCCCGGAAGGCGTCGTAGGCGCGGTGCGGATCGGCGGCGAACTCGGGGCCGTACAACGACGTCTGCTGCTGGTGCATGGGGCACCCGGCGGGGGCGTTGTACGGGGTGGCTCCCGGCGACGGGTCCATGTCGGCTTCCTCGGTGTGATCGCGGGGCCCGGTCGGCCCCGGCTTGGGGATACGTGGGGGGGTGCGTCAGGCCACGTGCGCCAGCAGGTGGCGGACCAGGGTGATCAGGGCCTGCGCGGAGGACTTCTGGTCGCGTGCGTCGCAGTAGACGACCGGGGTGTCCGGCAGCAGGTCGAGCGCTTCGCGCAGCTCGTCCTCGGCGTGGCGGGAGTACGGGTCGAAGCTGTTGACCGCGACCGCGTACTCCAGCCCGTACGTCTCGACCAGGTCGATGACGGGGAAGGTGTCGGCGAGCCGCGCCGGGTCGACCAGGAGCAGGGCGCCCAGCGAGCCGCGCGCCATGTCCTCCCACAGCTCGACGAACCGCTGCTGCCCCGGCGTCCCGAACAGGTACAGCACCAGCTCGTCGCTGAGCGTGAGCCGTCCGAAGTCCAGGGCGACGGTCGTCGTCGTCTTGTCGGGCGCGCCGCGCAGGTCGTCGATGTGCGCCGACGCCTGGGTCATCCGCTCCTCGGTGCGCAGCGGCTTGATCTCGGAGAGGGTGCCGATCAGCGTGGTCTTGCCCACGGCGAAGTGCCCGACGACGAGGATCTTCGCCGCGCGCCGCACCGCGTCCGGCACGTAGATGTTCTCAGCCGAACCGGACCTGGAGTCCATGCAACACCTCTTCGAGGATCTTCCTGTCAACGAGCTGGGCCGGCGGCGGCGCCTTGCGGCGCAGCAGGTGTCCCTGGTGGCTTAAATCCTGGAGCAGCAGACGGGCCACTCCCACGGGCAGGCCGAGGTGGCCGGCGACCTCGGCCACCGACAGGTAGCCGCCGGAGCACAGCTCCCAGATCGCCTTCACCTCGGGGCTCGGGTTCGGCGGAGGCTGGCTCTCGGGGGCGAGGGTGACCAGCGTGACGAGGGAGAGGTCCTCCGCGTCGGGCAGCCCCCGTCCCCCGGTGATGACGTAGGACCGGACGAACCCGCTGCTGACCTGCTGCTCCTCGCCCGGCGCGGTCATATCTCGCTGTCCGCGTGTCGGCGGGGGGGCGTGGTCATCGCCTTCCCCAGTGCGGTGACCTGCTGCTGCATCCGGAAGGACATCGCCTCCATGTCCACGTCGGCGGCCGCGGTCGCCGCCAGGTAGGCGCCGCTGCCCGCGGCGATCAGGAAGATCCAGCCGTCGTCGTACTCGAGGAGCGTCTGCCGCCAGCGGCCGGGCTCGCGGGTCCCGATGAAGGGGGCGACCGCCCGGCTGAGGGACTGCATGGAGCTCATGGCCGCGGCGACGGTCTCGGCGTCGTCCCGGCCGATCTCGCTGGAGTTGGCGAGCAGAAGGCCGTCGGCGGACACCAGGATCGCGTGCCGGGCGCCGGGTACCTGGAGCACATCGTTGAGCACCCAGGTGAGGTCGGGGTTCACTGGAACTCGGGTCCTTCCGTCGTCGTCGTGTCCCGCCCGGACCGGGTACCGCGCTGGAACGCGCCCAGCCGCGAGGCGGTCTCCTCGTTGCTGCGTACGGGCTGCGGCTCGACCGAGGGCACCGCCGAGACCGGGCTCTTGCGACGACGCTTCGGCAGCCCCCCGGCGGTGGTGGTGATCTGGGGGAGCTGCTGGGTGGCGGTGTCCGGCTGGGGGGTGGGCGGGAAGAGCGGTGTGGGGGCCGGGGCGGGGGCGGGGGCGGGGCGCGGGTCCGGCGGGCGGACCTGCTGCTGGTGCCCGTACGCCTCGGGCGCCTCGGCGGGGGCCGGGGCGGACGGCGGCGCCTCGGTGGTGAGCAGTTCGTCGGGGATGAGCACCACCGCGCGTACGCCTCCATAGGGGGAAACGGAGTCCACCGAGACCCGGAAGCCGTAGCGGGCGGCGAGCATCCCGGAGACGGCGAACCCGAACTGCGGCGGTATGCCCAGGCTGGAGACGCTGATCGCCGCCTGGGGGGAGAGGAGGGCCGCTGCGCGGTCCTTCTCCTCCTGGCCCATGCCGAGGCCGGCGTCGTCGACGATGAGGCAGACGCCCGACGGCACGGCTTGGATGTTGATCTCCACCGGGGTGCCCGGCGCGGAGTAGTTCGTCGCGTTGGCGAGCAGTTCGGCGAGGACCACGGCGACGGGCTCCACCGCCCTGCTGACGACGGAGAAGTTGACCTGGCCGTTGACGCGGACCCGGTCGAAGTGGCGGATGCGGCCCTGGGCGCTGCGGGCCACGTCGAAGACGGAGGCCACGGTCTCGCGCCGGCCGAGCCAGCCGCCGCAGAGGACGGCGATGCCCTGGGCGCGCCGGCCGAACTGGCTGTTGGCGTGGTCGACGGCCATCAGGTCGGCGAGGATGCCGGGGTCGTCGCCGTACTTGCGCTGGGCCTTCTCGATCACGACCTGCTGCTCGTCGGCGAGGCCCTGGAGGGTGCGGACGGCGGCCTTGAGGACCGCCTTCGTCTCCTCCTCGGCGTCCTTGCGCACCTCGGCCAGCTCGGAGGCCTGGCGCTGGAGCATCCCGTTGTGGACGACGTGCAGTTCGTCGCGCTGACGCAGCAGTTCGTCGCGTTCGCCGCGCAGCTCCGTGTTCTGTCTGCGCAGTTTGACGTTGGTCGCGCGAGCCCGCAGGACGGCACCCACGGCGACCAGTGCTACGACAGCCAGCGCCCAGATGAGGGGGCCCTGCGAAAATGTCATGAGACTCACTTCAAGTGCCATGGCTGGAAACGGCTTGACACCCCGTCAGGCGGCACGCGACCAGGGCTGGTGGGCCAAGACCGTGCGCCGCTCCGAAAGGTGCCCCTCCGAAGGTGGGGCCGAGGAATTCATTCCTCCCGGAATGCCCCCATACGCCATCAGCCCACTGGAAGTAAGATGATCTTATCACTGGCCGCGCGGTGAAATGTCAAGACGGCCACGCCAGTTGCCACTCGACGCGAAACGTTCACATCCCGGTGACATGGAGGACAGTGCTCCGGCCCCGGCGGGACGGGAGGAGGCTCAGCCGGCCGTCGCGTACCGGCTCGCGGGCCGCGCCAGGCCCAGATGCCCGCGCAGGGACGAGGCCGTGTACGCGGTACGGAACACCCCGCGCCGCCGCAGCTCCGGCACCAGGCTCCGGGTGATCGCGGTGAGGTCGTGCGGCAGGGCGCCCGGCCGCAGCCGGAAGCCGTCCAGCCCCGCCTCCCGCCAGTCGAGCAGCAGGTCGGCCAGCTCGCCGGGGGTGCCGGCGAAGATCTCCGCGTCGGAGGCGAGGGCCGCCCCGGCCAGCTCGTCCAGCTCCGCCCTGCGCCGGGCCGCCGCCCCCGGCTCCTCGTCCAGGAAGACCAGGAGGTCGGCGAAGGTGCGCAGCGGCCGCTCCGCCACGTCCCGGCCCGCGCCCTCCACCGCCGCCCCGACCTGCGCCAGGATCGCCTCGACGCCCTCGCGGTCGTGCGGGGTGACGCAGACGAGGTCGGAGGCGGCGGCCGCGAACTCGTACGGGGTCGAGGCGTGCGCGAGGCTCACCACCAGCGGCTGGCCCTGGGGGGAACGCGGGGTGGTCGAGGGGCCCTTGACGCTGAAGTCCGTCCCCCGGAAGTCGATGTGGTGGACCTTGTCGCGGTCCAGGAAGCGGCCGGTGGCCGCGTCCCGTATCTCCGCGTCGTCCTCCCAACTGTCCCAGAGCAGCCGCACCGCCTCGACCGCCTCCGCGCCCTCCGCGAAGAGGCCGCGCAGCCGCTTGGCGATCAGTTCCGGGTCGGTGACGTCGTCCTCGGTGAGCTGGGGGGTGGTGCGGCGGCCGAAGTGGGCGGCGTCGGCCGCGCGGGAGGCTATCTGCGGCCGCCAGCCGGCCCGGCCCCGGCTCGCGTGGTCGAGCGTGGCGATCCCGATGGCCACGTGGAACGGCTCGGTGTGGGTGACGTTCGCGGTCGGCACCAGGCCGATGCGGTGGGTGAGCGGGGCCAGGTACGCCGCCAGCAGCACCGCGTCCACGCTGCCCCGGACCTGGTCGGTGCGGTCGTCGGGCCGGTGGAAGGCGGCGGACTGGAGCCCGAGGGCGTCCTCCAGGGTGACGAAGTCGAGCAGGCCCCGCTCGGCCTCGGCGACCAGGTCGGCCCAGTAGGCGGCGGTCAGCAGCTCGCCGGGCCGGGCTCCCTCGGCGCGCCAGGCCGCCGGGTGCCAGCCCGCCCCGTCGAGGGCGACGGCGAGGTGCAGCGGTCCGCCGGGGGCGCGGGAGGTGCCGGTCATGCGGAGGTCTCCTTCTCGGGGCGGGGGGCCGGGCGGTCGCGGCGTGCGGACCAGGCGGCCGGGCGGGGCGCGTCGGCCAGGCCCAGGTGGTGCCGGAGCGTCGTGCCCGTGTACTCCTCGCGGTGCACGCCCTTCTCCTGGAGCAGCGGGACCACCCGCTCCACCACGTCGTCCAGGCCGCCGGGGGTGAGGTGGGGGACGAGGACGAAGCCGTCGGCGCCGTCGGTCTGGACGAAGTGGTCGATGGCGTCGGCGACCGTGCGCGGGCTGCCGACGAACGTCTGGCGGCCGCCGATCTCGATCACCAGCTCCCGGATCGACAGCTTCCGCTCCTCGGCGAGCGCGCGCCACCGCCGCGCCGTCGCCGCCCGGTCCTTGCGGAAGACGGAGTGCCCCTTCAGGAAGTGGGCGTCGTCCTCGGGCTCGACGTCGGGCAGCGGCCCGTCCGGGTCGTACGCCGACAGGTCGCGCCCCCACACCGCCTCCAGGTGGGCGATCGCGGTCTGCGGGCTCACCAGCTCGCGGCTGATCTCCGCCGCGTACGCGGCGGCCTCCTCGTCGGTGTCGGCGACGACCGCGTTGGCGGTGGGGAGGATCAGCAGGTCGCCGGGGCTCCGCCCGTAGCGGGCCAGGCGCCGCTTCACGTCCTGGTAGAAGGCGCGGGCCGCGTCGATCTGGTTGTGCTTGCTGAAGATGACCTCGGCGTCGGACGCGGCGAACTCGCGGCCCGCGTCGGACTCGCCCGACTGGATGACCACCGGGTGGCCCTGCGGACCGGACGGGGTGGTGAACCGGCCGGAGATGGAGAAGTGCCGGCCCTCGTGGGCGAAGGCGCCGGCCCCGGCCCGGACGAACTCGCCCGTCGCCGCGTCGGCCCGCAGGTCGTCCTCGGCCCAGCTCTCCCACAGGGTGCGGGCCGCGGTGAGGAACTCGGCGGCCCGGCTGTAGCGGTCGGCCTCCGGGAGGAAGCCGCCCCGGCGGAAGTTCTCGCCGGTGAAGGCGTCGTAGCTGGTGACCACGTTCCACGCGGCCCGTCCCCCGCTGAGCCGGTCCAGGGTGGCCAGCCGGCGCGCCACCTCGTACGGCTCGTTGAAGGTGGCGTTGACCGTGGCGGCCAGGCCGAGCCGGGTGGTGGCGGCGGCCAGGGCGCTGAGCACCGTCAGGTTCTCCGGCCGCCCCGCGATGTCCAGGTCGTAGATCCGCCCCTTGTGCTCGCGCAGCCGCAGCCCCTCGGCGAGGAAGAAGAAGTCGAACTTGCCGCGTTCGGCGGTCTGCGCGAGACGGATGAAGGAGTCGATGGATATCTGGCTCTCGGAGCGGGGGTCCGACCAGACGGTCACGTTGTGGATGCCCGGCAGTTGCGCTGCGAGGTGCACCTGTTTCCTGGCGGTGGCGGGCACGGTGCGGTCTCCTCCTGCGAAGCCGGGGGCCTGGAGTGGGGTGGGGGATGGCGGGGTGGCCTTCAGAGAGTGCACGGGCCGGTCGACCCGCGTACAGGTCGACCGGCCCCGTTTCACGCGGAGTTCACGCCGTGGTGACAGAAGCCCCCGTGTCCCGCGACCGGTCGGGGGCGGGGGTGGTGAAGGGGGGCGGGGACACGAACCGCACCTGGTTCTCGAAGGCCACGCCGTGGCTCTTGACGTCGATGGCGATGCGGTCGCCGTCGGCGATCCGGAACCCGTCGTGGAAGCTGGCCTCGTCCGCGCCCAGGAGCACGTAGTTGACCAGGCCGGGCCGCCGCACCGCCGGGAAGGTGAACAGGTGGTCCGCCATCTCCTCCACCCGGTAGTAGAGGGCGTCGTCGCCGCAGTCGAAGCCGCCCTCCCACGCCGTCACGCCGTCCCGCACGATCGTGACGCGTCCGGTCACCGTGCGCGGCGGCGGGCCGAGGAACAGCCAGGGGGCGAGGGCGGTGTCGCACAGCTTGCAGTACGGGTTGTAGCCGGGGTCCTTGCGGTGCAGGCCGATGTCGCACAGGTCGTTGCCGAAGGTGTAGCCCGCGTAGTGGGGCGTGCCGTCGGCGTCGTTGACGTAGACCAGGGCGATCTCCGGCTCCTCGATCAGCGCCACCGGCCGCGCGGGCACGTTCAGCGGCTCGCCCGGCAGCCGCACCCAGTCGCCGAACCCCTTGAAGAACCACTTGGGCGGCACGAACTCCCCGCCCTCCGGGGCCGACTCACCGCCCCACTTCTTCTGGTGCGTGCCCATGAAACCGCTCAGCAGGGCCTGGCCCGAGGCCTCCGGCAGCAGCGGCGGCAGCAGCCGCAGCTCCGGGTCCCCGGCGGTGGTCACGACGGAGTCGGCGTCCTCGGTGAGGGCGGCCCGCAGGGCCTCGGGCGAACCGCCCGAGGCGATGACGGCGGCCGCGACCCGGCCGGCGTCCGCCCGGTACAGGGTCTGCCGCGCACCGGGCTGCGGAAGGCCGAAGCCGACGTGGCGCTCCCCCTCGTACAGGGCCTCGAACAGGACGGGAAGGTGGGGCTGGGACGGCTGGGACACGGATGACTCCTTGATGGGGTGGGCGGGTTCGTTCGTCAGTACGGAGTGGGGGCGGGGGCCTTCCGGCCCGTGAGGTCGGCCAGGACCTCGCCGATCCGGTCGACCTGCTCCCGGACCCACGGCAGGGCGAGCGGGTCCGCCGCCTCCAGAGCGGCGGTGCGGTGCTCCTCGGTGTCGCCGTAGAGCCGGCTGGTCGCGGCCCGGACGCGCAGGGGGCGGACGGGCTCGCCGAACGCGCTCGCGGGCAGCACGCCGACCCCGTAGCGCTCCGAGAGCAGCCCGGCCAGCGCGTCGCCGTCCGACACGCCGTGCGTGCGCGCGAGCCGGTCCCGCAGCGGCTCGAAGTCCGGGTAGAGGTAGCTGGTCGCCGTGACGGGGGCCAGCAGGGCGCCCGCGGCGGTGAAGCGGGCGGCGACCGCGCGCACCACCCTCTCGTGCAGCCGCCGGCTCGCCGCGACGCGCTCGGCGATCTCCGGCGGCTCCCCGAAGGCGTACGCGGCGGCCGTCTGCACGGGCGCCGGCGGGCTGGACCAGATCTGGCTGGCGACGGCCACGAGCCGGGTGCGCAGGGCGTGCCCCAGCTCGCTGTCGGGCAGCCGGGCCGCCCCCGTGCGCCAGCCGCCCAGCGCCAGGCTCTTGGTCAGCCCGGTGGTGACGACGGTCCGCTCCGGCGCGTGCAGGGCCGGGGAGACGTCCGGCGCGGACGCGTCGTACACCAGGTCGCGGTAGATCTCGTCGGAGACGATGACGAGGTCCAGCTCGCGGGCCGCCCGCGCCAGCCGCCCCACGGTGTCGGCCGACGCGATCGTGCCGGTCGGGTTGTCCGGCACCGTCACGACGACCGCGCGGGGGTCGCGCCCGGCGGCGCGGGCGGCGGCGACCGCCTCGCGCAGCCGGTCCGGGTCGGGCACCCCGCCCTGGCCGGGCAGGATCGGCACCGGGACCGGCCGCGCCCCGGCGAGGCGGGCCTGCGCCGCGTAGCTGACCCAGCTCGGCACCGGCACGACCACGTCGCCGCCGATGGCCAGGAGCAGCGCGAACAGCAGCGCCTTGCTGCCCGGCCCGGCCACCACCAGCTCCGGGTCGACGCCCAGCGCGCGCCGCTCCCAGTACCCGGCGACGGCGGTGCGCAGGGCGGGGCTGCCGGCGACGGAGCCGTACGCGTTCTCGGCGGCCGCCGCGGCGAGCCGGTCCCTGAGCGCGGGCAGGACGGGCAGCCCGATCTCCCCGGAGGCCATCGACAGGACCCGCTCCCCGGCCCGGCGTCTGCGGGCCAGGGCCTCGTCGGCGGCGAGGGTCGCCGACAGGGCGACCGGTGTCGGTTCGGGCATGACGGCGGCTCCAGTGATCGGGGGCGAGGGGGAGGGGCGGGTGCGGGTCAGGGGGTCGGGGCCGTCCCGGCGTACCGCTCGCGCAGCTCCGCCTTGCGGACCTTGCCGGTCAGGGTCTTCGGGAGGGCGGGGACCGCCTCCACCCGGTCCGGGAGGAAGAGGGCGTCGTGGCCCGCCTCCGTGATCCGGGCCCGGACGTCGGCGAGCGACGGGCCCGGCCCGCCGTCGCGCGGCACCACGACGGCGAGGAGCGCCTCCCCGGCCCCGTCCGGTGCGGGCAGGCCGACCAGGGCCGCCTCGACGGCCTCGGGGTGGCTGCCGATCACCGCCTCCAGCTCCGTCATCGGCGCCACCCGCCCGTCCCGCACGACCGCGTCGCGGGCCCGGCCGATGATGCGGATGCCGCCCCGGCCGTCGTCGCGGGCGAGGTCGCCGGTGTCGAACCAGCCGTCCGCGTCCAGCTCCGCCGCGAACGCCTCGGGCCGCCGGTGGTACCCGAGCGCGAGCGACGCGCCGCGCACCTTGAGCCGGCCCACGCGGGAGCCGCCGTCCGCCCCGGAGCCGCCGTCCCCGGACGCGAGCGGTCCGAACGGCTCGATGCGGGTCTCCATGCCGGGCACGGCGCTGCCGTTGCTCCGCGCGGCCCAGCCCTCCGGGTCCTCGGGCCGGGTCGTGGTCACGGGCCCGTTCTCGGACATGCCCCACAGGGAGTGGGCGCGTGCGCCGAGCGTCGCCCGGACCTCGTCGGCCAGCTCCTCCAGGACCGGCGCCGAGCCGATCACCACATGCCGCAGCGTGCGGGTGTCCCGCCGCTCGGCGCGCTGCGAGGCGGCGACGTCGGCGAGGGTGGCGGGCGGCCCGTACAGGAGGGTGGCCCCGTACCGCTCGACCAGGTCCAGCAGCGCCTCGTTGCGGCGTACGTCCTGGAAGGCGACGGTGCCGCCGAGCATGACGCCCGCCAGGACGCCCTGCGCGAACCCCGAGTAGTGGACGAGCGGCGTGGAGACGGCCGCCACCCAGTCGTCGCCCGCGCCGAAGGCGTCGACGTAGCCGCGCACCGCCGCGTGGACCGTGTTCTGGCTGTGCAGGACGCCCTTGGAGGGCCCGGTGGTGCCGGAGGTGAAGAGGACCACGAACGGCTCGTCGGCCGTGAGCGCCAGGCCGTCCAGCCGGGCGGCGGCCCCCTCGGCCTCCTCCCGCTCCCGCGCCGCGAAGTGCTCGTGGAAGTCGAGCGCGCCGTCGGGGGCCGGGCCGTCGACCACCACCACGTGCTCCAGGGACGGCAGTTCGTCCCGGAGCTCGGTGACGATCCGGGCCAGCGGCGTCCCCGCCCACGCGGGGAGCGTCACGCACACGCGGGCCCCGGTGAGGCTGAGGCGGTGGCGCAGCTCGTCCTTCGTGCAGATGGGCGAGATGGGGATGATCACCGCGCCGATCCGCAGCGTGGCGAAGATCAACGGCACCATCTCCCACCGGTTGGGGAGCTGGACGGCGACGAAGTCGCCCCGCCGCACGCCGAGATCGAGCAGGGCGAGGGCGAACCGGTCGGTCAGCCGGTCCAGTTCGGCGTAGTCGAGCGTGTCGGTACGGGACTCCGCGACGCGCCGGCCCGCGATGGCCGTCCGGTGCGGGCGCAGCCGGGCCTGCCGGTGCAGGTCGTCGAGGAAGGTCTCGTCCCGCCACCAGCCCCGCCGGCGGTACTCGGCGGCGCGCTCCGGGCTGATCCGGCGCCCCGCGTCGTGCTCCGGCGCGCCCGCTTCGGGGGCCGTGGCCGTCTCCGTGCCCGCCGCGGCCATCAGCGGTCCTTCCGGCGGGCCGCGAGCAGCTCGGGCAGCGGGTTGCCCGCCCGCGCGGCCGCGATCTCCAGCAGGTCGCGGGTGTTCTGCCGGACCCGGTCGCCGACCCAGTCGAAGACCCACGCCTTGCGGGCCTCGGCGGGCAGGTCGAAGGGGACGACCCGCGTGACGGCCAGGGCCGCCGACGCGGCGCCGCCGATGTTGGCGATGACGCCCGGCACCAGGGCCGCCCCCGACGCCGCCACCTTCTCCTTCGCCGCCGCGCTGGAGGCGAGGTTGGCCCCCTCGACCACCAGGCCGGCGCGCAGCCGGTGGGTGTTCTCGGCGGTGAGCGCGTACTTCTGCGCCGCCAGGATCAGGATGTCCGCGTCGACGTCGAGCCAGGCGTCCGGCTCACCGGAGAGCGTCACGTTCTGCGGCAGGCGCGTCCGGTCGATCCGCCCGAACTCGTCGGTGACGGCGACCAGGTCGGCCACCGGCAGCCGGTCGGCGCTGATCGTGCCCTGGACGTCCGCGACGCCCACGACGGTGTGCCCGCGGTCCTCCAGGAACCGCGCCACCGCCCGGCCCACCGCGCCGAAGCCCTGCACCACGACACGGGCCGGGTCGGTGCGGCCGCTCGCCTCCAGGGCGGTGAGCGCGGCGACCCCGACGCCGTGGCCGGTGGCGTCGATCAGCGGCTCGTAGTAGGTGCGCCAGTCGATCGGCATGTCCGGGGCGCCCAGCCGGTAGCGGGGGTCGTACCCGGCCTCGGCGAAGAAGACGGCCCGGTCGGCGGGGGTGACGCCCATGTCGATGCCGAGGTGGATGCCGCCGTGCAGCAGCGGCTTCACCGTGCGGCCGAAGGTGCGGAAGGTCTGCTCGCGGTCGGCGCCGTCGGCGACGATGCCCGCCTTGGCGCCGCCGATGCGCAGGCCCGCCAGGGTGAACTTCTCGGTCATGTCGCGGGCCAGGCCCGCGACCTCCTCCTCGGTCACACCGGGGGTCATCCGGGTGCCGCCCATCGCCAGGCCGTCGACGAGCGTGTCGACGACCACCCAGCCCTTGATGGCGCCGCCGCTGCCGTGGAGGTGGGTGGTGAAGGCGGGTTCCTGCGGGACTTCCAGAGCACTCATGGCCGATTCCTTGTGTGGGTGCGTGAAGGGGCGCGCCGGACTCGGGACGAGGGGAGCCGGGCGTCGGGCGTCGGGTGAGGGGCGGGTCACTGGTAGAGCTGGGCGAAGCCCCGCAGGATCTCCAGGCCGTCCTTGCGGAACTCCAGGTGCGCCTGGGAGCCCAGGACGCGGCCGTCGTCCGACCGCAGGAACTCCACGGGCGCGTGCTCGGAGCGGCCGATGGAGCGGTAGCCGGGCGGAGCCTCCTGGAGGTAGAGCGTGTGCCGGTGGAAGACGGTGACCGTCGGCTTCACGTAGGTGAACAGCGGCTCCTCGGTGTCCACCTGCACCTCGTAGCCGCCCACCCGCTGCTCGCCCTCGGCCAGTCGGCCGCCGGCCGCGACGGCGATGATCTGCATCCCGCCGCAGATGCCGAAGACGGGGACGTCGGTGGTGGTGACGAGGTCGATCAGCGGCCGGTAGAACGCGCTGTCGTAGGCGCGCACCTTGGTGCCGCTCAGCACGATCGCCTGGTAGCGGCCGTCCACCCGGGCGGGCACGGAGGAGGCGTCCACCGTGTCGGTCTCCGAGCCCAACGCCTCGAAGCGGGCGCGCAGTTGCTTGAGGGACAGGGTGCCGTTGTTGACGACCAGCACACGGGAGGGGGTCATGCGGGCGCTCCAGACACTCGTACGTCGGCATCGGCTTCGGGTCCGGCGGCGGGCTCGGCTCCGGCGCGGTCGGCGGTGATGAGCGTGCCGGTGCGGCCGGCCAGCAGCTCGGACACGGCGGCGCTGCCGATGACGACCCGCTCCACGCCGTGGCCCAGGGCCTCGCCGGCGGCCCGCAGCTTCTTGCGCATCCCGCCCCTCGCGCCCTTGTCGCGGAAGGCGGCGGCCTCCCCGGCGCTGATCCGGCGCACCGGCTCCCCGTCGATCAGGAGGTGGCCGACGTCGGTGACCAGGACCAGGTCGGCGGCGCCGGTGGCCCCGGCGATCGCCGCGGCGGCCCGGTCGGCGTCGGTGTTGACCTCCCGGCCCGCCGCGTTCCGGGCCAGCGGGGTGACCAGGCAGGCGTGGCCGGCCCGGAGGTTCGCCAGCGGCGCGGGATCGACCCCGGTGATCGGGCCGACCAGGTTCTCCAGCTCGACGAGCTGCTTCTCCCGCCACCACCAGCGCTCGCCCTCGCCCGCGCTGACCAGGCCGTCGCTGCCGAGCACGCGCTCGGCGGTGACGCCCCGGCTCCCGAGCCGCCCGAGGACGTCCTCGGCCAGCTCCGCGCTGACGGTCTTGATGTCGGTGATGACCTCGGGCGTGGTCCACCGGCTCTGGTTGCCGTACCGGTCGCGCAGGACCGCCGACGGCTCGCTGTAGCGGGGGCTGAGCTGCTTGAGCGGCTTGGACCAGCCGTGCACGAGGACCAGCGGGCGGTCCCGGCCGAGCCGGGCCAGGTCGTCCCACCAGCCGCCGTCGAGGTCGTCCAGGCAGCTCCCGCCGAGCTTGACCACCGTGGGGACGGGCTGCCGCGCGCTCATGCCGGCATCACCGGCTGCTGCCCGAGCCCGGTCTCCTCCGGCAGCCCGAACCGCAGGTTCGCCGCCTGCACGGCCTGCCCCGCGGCCCCCTTGACGAGGTTGTCGAGCGCGGCGAGCACGACGATCCGGCCGCCCTCCTCGTCGTGCAGGGCGGTCACGTCGGCGAAGTTGGAGCCGAGCACCGCCTGCGGGTCGGGCACCGGGATCAGCGTCTCGTCGTGCCGGCGCACCCGGACGAACGGCCGCCCCTTGTAGAAGCGCAGGTAGGCCCGCGTCAGCGTGCGCTGGTCGACCTCGTCGTCGGTGAAGACGTAGGAGGAGGTGAGCAGTCCGCGCACGTGCGAGACGCCGTACGCCGACATCGTCAGGTTGCCGACCGTGCCGGGCTTGCTCCGCTCCAGGAAGTCCCCGACCTCGGCGGCGTGCCGGTGCCCGGTGGGGGAGTACGGGGCGATGGCCCCGGACCGGAAGGGGTGCAGGTCGGAGGTGCGCAACTGGAGGCCGCCGCCGCTGGACCCGCTCTTGCCGTCCACCACCACCGTCTTCAGGTTCAGCCCGAGGCCGAGGGTGAGCGGGGCCAGGCCCAGCGTGATCGCGGTGGCGTAGCAGCCGGGCAGCGAGATCAGCGCCGCGTCGGCCAACTGGTCGCCGAGCAGCTCCGGTACGCCGTACACGAAGCGGTCCGCCAGGTCGGCGCGGCGCCTGACCTTCGGGTACCAGCGGTCGTGCAGCTCCGGCGTGCGGATGCGGAAGGCGCCGCTGAGGTCGACGATCGCCGGGACGCGGTCCGCGAGCAGCGCGGCCAGGTCGGCCGAGACCGGTGCCGGGGTGGCCAGGAAGAAGACGTCGGCCTTGTCGGCGACGTCCTCGGTGACCGGCTGCACGGTCAGGCCGTGGTCGAGGCGGAGGCCGGGGTGGAGTTCGGAGGGGCGGCGGCCGATGTTGGACGCGCCCCCGAGGAAGGTCAGCTCCAGTTCGGGGTGCTGGGTGATGAGGCGGATGAGATCGCCGCCGGCGAGCCCGGAGGCGCCGATGACTCCTGCACGGATCATGCGAGCAGCTCCTGCACGTAACGGCCGATGGCCGAGGGGATGTCCGCGCCGGTGGCCGAGGCCACCGCCCGGAAGCCCGGCGCGTGGTTGACCTCGTTGACGACGTAGCCGTCGGGGGTGGCGAAGAGGTCGACCCCGTAGATGCCGGGCCCGAGCGCACCCACCACACCGTCGATGATCTTGAGGACGTCGGGGTCGTGCGCGACCGGGCGGTTCCTGTTGCCGAGCGCGGCGTTGTTGCGCCAGTCGCTCCCGCCGCTCTCGAACTCCGCCGCGCCGATCAGCTCGCGCCCGACGACCAGGCACCGCACGGAGCTGCCGCCGAGGTAGGGCTCGACCACGCTGGCCTGCTCGAAGGCGTGGGCCAGGTCCTCGACGTAGTCGTACACGGAGTGGGCGGTGTCGGCGTGCCGGATCAGCGTGACCCGCTTGCCCATGCCCCCGAAGACGGGCTTGAGGACGAGGGGCGTCGGCAGGTCGGCGAGCGCCTTGTCGAAGTCCTTGCGGGAGAGCACGAGCCGGTGGTCGGGGACCGGCACGCCCGCGGTGTGCAGCAGGGCGCGCAGGGCGGCCTTGTTCTCGCAGGCGTGGATGGCGCGTGCGGTGTTGAGCGTGGGGACGCCGGCCGCCTCGGAGAGCGTGGCGATCAGCCCGCCGCGGGTGTAGCTGCGGCTGCGGATCAGCAGGGTGTCGTACCCCCTGATCGCCGGGGCGTCTGGGTGGCCGAGGGAGAGCGACTCGTCGTTGACCCAGTCGATGCGCAGGCCGAACGCCGGGGCCGCCTCGATGAGGAGGCGCTCCTCCCAGGCGACGCGGTCCGCGACGAGGGCGACGGGACGGGGAGCGGCCATCTCACTGGCCCCAGTCGCGCAGTTGCACCTCGACCATCTCCAGCGTCAGCCGGCCGTTCTCGACGGCCTCGACGCGGAGGGTCAGGATGCACTCGGGGCAGGACAGCGTCTCGCCCTCGGTGACGGGGGGCACGGTGAGGTCGGTCTCGCACTCGGGGCATACGCCGGTCAGGGTGGCGGTGGACATCATCAACTCCGGTGGTGGGATGGGAGGAGTGGGGCTTTGCGGTGGTCCGGCGCCGTCCGGCTCACGCCGGGACGGGCCGGAAGTCGACGGCCGCCTTGCGGATCGCGTCCCGGTCCAGCAGCGGGCGCCCTTCGCGCTCCTGCAGCTCGGCCAGCCACGGGGTGAAGGCGTCGACGTCCACCTCCAGGCCCGAGTCGGCGAGCGCCCAGGCGACCAGGGCGGTGGTGAGCCGGCTGCGCACGCGCAACTCACGGCTGTTGCCGACGAGTTCGGCGGGCAGCGTCTCGTACGCCTCCGGGTGGCTGAGCTGGCCGGGCAGCTCGTACGCGAACGCGTGCGGCGTCGTCGGCCCGGACTGGAAGGCGTCGCCGAGGCCGGCGCCCCGCAGGGCGACACGGGACAGCTCGGTGAGGTGGGTCAGGTCGAACCGGGTGTCGCCGTGGATGACGCGCAGCGAGGTGAGCAGCTCGGCCAGCGGGGCGTTGCCGCCGCGCTCACCGATGCCGCCGACGGTGGCCGAGATCCACTGGGCGCCCGCGCGGACGGCGGCGAGGGAGTTGGCGACGGCCATCCCGAGCATGTTGTGCGAGTGGATCTCGATCTCGGAGCCGTCGATCGCGACCAGGTCCCCGATCACCGACTCCATCTGCCAGGGCGACAGGTACGCGACGGTCTCCGCGAGCCGGAAGCGGTCGGCCCCCGCCTCGAACCCCGCGGCGACGTAGGGGACCAGCCGCTCCTTGGGGGTGCGGGCGCCGTCCTCGCCGCTGAAGGTGACGTGGAAGCCGCGCTCCTTGGCCTGGGTGATCGCGGAACGCGCCAGGGTCTGGAGGAACTTGGGGCTGGCCGAGTCGAGCTTCAGCCGGGCGTGCTGCTCGGAGGTGGGGATGGAGTACATGATGTGGCGCACGCCCAGCCGCTCGGCCTCGTCGAGGGCCCGCGCGACCTGGCGGCGGTCGCGCACGACCAGCAGCGTCATGCTGCGCTCGGGGCCCACGGCCTCGTGGGTGGCCAGGACCAGGTCGGCGTCCTTGGAGTCCGGCCCGGAGACCATGCCCACCTCGACCAGCTCGACGCCCGTGCGCACCAGCAGGTCCGCGATGACGGCGGCGTCGGCGGGCCCGAACTCGACGCCCGCCATGTGCGCGGAGTCCCGCAGCGTCGCGTCGGATATGCGGGGCGGCCTCTCCAGTTTCTCCGGGCTGTCTGTTGCGGTCATCACGTTCACTCCTTTTTCCCGAAGGGATCGGCATTCCCCGTCAAGGGGACGGCTTTTCCGATGGGATCGGCGTTCTCGAAAGGGTCGGTGAAGGCACGTTCGGGAAGTGCGGATGTGCGGTGTCGCCGTGGTCCGGGCGTTGATCCATATCCTTCGTCGCGCACCCGGCGAGATCAAGATCGGCTGTGTCAGGGCTCTGTGCGGAAATGTCAAGAAGCGTCAGGCAGCGTCAGGGAGTGTGACGAAGGAAAGGAAGTGCAAGACGGAGGTGAGACGTGTGCCAAATAGTGTGCGAAGAAGGGCCGCCGACGTGAGTCGCGCCCTACGGTGCGGCCATGGATCTCTTCTCACTGCCCCGGTTGGGGGTCGTCGTGCCGCCGGAGAACCCGACGGCGGAACCCGAGTTCAACCACCTCCTCGGCGCCGGGGCGAACGTGTACACCTCCCGCTTCCCGGTGACGCCCGGACTCGGGCTGCGGGCCATGCTGGAGACCTACAACGACGTGCTGCCGGCGCTGCTCGGCAGCTTCGGCGCGATGCGCCTGGACGCGGTGGTGGTGGCGTGCAGCGCGTCGCACTACCTGCTGGGGCCGGGGGGCGACCGGGCCTTCTGCGCGGAGCTGACCGAGCGCGCCGGCACGCCCGTCCACTCCTCCACCCAGGCCATCCTGGCGGCGTGCGAGGCGCTCGGAGTGACCCGCCTGACGCTCGTCTCCCCCTACGAGCCGTGGCTCACCGACACCTCCCGCGCCTTCTGGGAGCGGGCCGGCCTCACGGTCGACGGGGTGGTGCTCGTCCCGGCGGACGCGGGCGCGGACGGCGACGCGCACTACGACCCGTACGCGGTGCGGACCGCGGCGATCCTGGAGCGCATACGGGAGCGGCCGCTGCCCGCCGACACGGCGCTGCTGTGCACGGGCACGGGCATGGGCACGCTCGCGGCGCTGGCGGAGCTGGCCCGCCAGGAGCCGGAGCGCACCCTGCTGACCTCGAACCTGGCGTCGGCCTGGTGGGCGCGGCGCGCGGTGGGGGAGACCGGCGAGGCGCACCACCCGCTGCTGCGGCGACTGGAGCGCACGCCGGTGTGAACGCGCGGTGACACCGGCGCGCGGCGCGGCCGGGGCGTTCGGCGCGAACGGGGGCGCGACCGGGCGCGTCGGCGCGTTGGTTCGGCGCGGGTGGGGGCGGGGCGTACGGCGGGGCGCTGGAGCGGGCACTGGAGCGCGACCGCTCCCCGGCGCCCGTGCGGGCCCCGCCCCGTACGCGCGCCGGCGGGCGCGGCGGCCCGTACCGGCGCGCGGCTCAGCCGGCGGACGACTCGTGCATCCGCCAGGCGTAGCCCATCCGGTAGCCGATGCCCCGCACCGTGATGATCCAGTCGGCGGAGCCGAGTTTGGCGCGGAGACTGCTCACGTGCGTGTCGATGGTGCGGCTGGTGTGGCCCCAGTTGCTGCCCCAGACGCGGGCCATCAATTCCTTCCGGGTCACGACCGTTTCCGGGGAGGACGCCAGGACGTAGAGCAATTCGAATTCCTTCGACGTGACGCCGACGAGCCGGTCGCGCAAACGCACCTCCCGCAAGCGGGGGTCGATATGGAGATGACGCAGGGAAATGGCGGACGGGACCGACTGGCGGGGCCGGGCCCGGCGCAGTACGGCCTCGATCCGGGCCGCGACCTCCCTGAATCCCCAGTTCTTCACCACGCAGTCGTCCGCGCCCGCGTTCAGGGCGAGCACCCGCTCCAGTTCGTCATCGGCCGATGCGACGGCGATCAACGGGGTGTCGCCGTAGTTCCGCAGGGACCGGCACAATTCCAGTCCGTCGATGTCGGGCAGCTCCAGACAGAACAGCACCAGGTCGACATCGGCGTGCAGCCGCAGGGCCTGCTCCCCGGTGGCGACGCTGCGGGCGGTGAACCCCTGCCGCCGCAGATCGCCCACCATGGCCGCCGCGGCGGCGGCGTCCTGTTCCACCACGAGTACCCGTCTCACGTGTCCCATCGCCCGGCTCCTCCGCTCCTCTTCGACCCCTCGGCTCCACGCGGTTGCTCGCCCCGGCCATCAGAGCGGGGCGCCGGTGAGGTGGGCGTCGGCGAGCAGGGCGGAGGGGGCGGTCGACGGGGCGCCGGGCTCCGGCCGGGCGGCGTCGGGGCCGCGGTAGAGGCTCTCGTAGACGTAGGCGGCGGAGGCCATGGTCATGTGGCGGTGCCAGCCGGGATAGGAACGGCCCTCGAAGTCGAGGACGCCGAAACGCTTCTGAAGGGTGCCGACGGCCGAAAGGGTCGCCACACGGGTACGGGCGAGCCGCAGGATCTCCTCCACCCGGTGGTCGGTCAGCGAGGTGATCCAGTACCGGGGCGGCTGCCGGCCGTCCGGGTCCGGCCGCTCCAGGACGCGGTACGGGCGGCCGTCGCCCTCGTGGCCGGAACCGGGCAGTCGCACGGTCTCGGTGTACGCGTGGATCGGCACGGCCCTGACCCGGCCCGCCGCGGCCTGCCGGATCGTCACATGGGTGTGGCGGGCGTGCCGGTCCCCCCGCAGCGCGCTCACGGCGCCCGCGGCCGGTGCGCGGCCCGAGAGCACCATCTGCTCCGGGGCGACCTCGCACACCACGTCGACCCGTTGGCGGGCGAGCCCCGCGAGCACCCCGGCGGACTCGCCGCAGCGCGTCAGGTCGAGGACCCAGGGGATGGAGCGCAGGGGGGCCTGGGCGGCCACCCCGGTGGCGTAGTCGAGCACGTACGAGGCCGCGGTGCGGCCGGTCTGCTCCGCCGGGATGCGGGCCCGCTGCCGGCGCTCGGCGTCCGAGTCCCACACGCCGTCGAGGACGAGGCTCCAGTCCACCGGCAGGCAGTGCGCGCCCGTGACCAGGAACAGCCCCAGTGCCCGCTGGCAGTTGACCGTGCGCCCGGTCCGCGCGTCCACGCGCTGGTGCACCCCCACGGAGTGCTCGCCGCGCTTGGGGATGATGAGTTCGGTGACGGTCCAGGCGTGCGGCGTCGTGGTCGCGGCGGCGCGCAGCGCGAGCCGCCGGCGCACCGGTTCCCAGTCCCACGGGCTGGCGTTGATGAACTGGTGCAGCCCGTGCGCCGCGGCCGAGGGGAGAGGTCTGGCCAGCGCCAGCCGCCGCGGGGTCTTCTTGCCCGAGGCGTGAATCAGCCCCCACAGGTACTCCTGGGCCCAGCGGCGTTGCTCCGAGCGCTGGAAGGCCGGGAAGGTCTCGTCCATGAACCGCTGCACACGCGTGTTCTCACCCGGTACGGCCGCACGCACCTCACTTGTCGACATGTAACGCTACGCCCCCTCGATATTCGTCTTCGCTCGAACCCAAGTGGATACATGGCACATAAGTACGAGTGAAAATACCGTCCAGGGGGGCGATTCCCTGGCTTGCCGGGCAATTTTGGAACGTTGCCGTCTGAGCTGCGGAAACAGGGGCCCGGCGGGGGGCGCGCGCTCGCATCCTCCGCCGTGTGCAGGGGCGCGACCAGGCAATAAACCGTTGTCAAACCCGAGCGGTGAAGTGTCAATAAAACATGAACATGATCCGGCCATGGTCGAGAAGCCGATCCGGCCGCCGGTCAGTCGGCCGGATCGGCCGCCGACACGTCGGCCGGATACGGAGGAACCCGAGGCCGGAGCGCGACGGGCGCTCACGCGGACGCGGCCGGGGGGTGCGGACGGGTCCGGCGGCGTGCGCCGGACCCGCCCGCGACCGCTGCCGCGTCAGGCCGAATCCGTACCGGCGACAACCGGCCGCTGCGCGGGGAAGCCCGCCCGGCGGGCGGCCAGGACGACCGCGATCACCGGGAGCAGGAGCAGCAGGACCGTCCAGGGGAAGGACTCGCTGCCGACGACGTCGAGCAGGATGCCGCCGACGATGCCGCCGCCCGCCATCGCGAGGTTCCACAGCGTCACCAGCATCGCCTGGGCGGAGTCGGCCGCCTCGCCGCCCGCGTCGCCGACGGCGGTCTGGAGCAGGGTGGGCACCCCGCCCCAGCCCAGGCCCCACAGCACCGAGGCGACGTAGACGAGCGCGGTGGTGTCGGAGAGGACGGCCAGGAGCCCGGCGGCCAGGGCCACCAGCAGCGCCCCGGCGACGGTCAGGCCGCGCAGCCGGCGGTTGATCTGCGCGCCGACGATCCAGATGCTCGCCAGCGACGCGGCGCCGAAGACGAGGAGCACCAGGCCGGTGTGGTCGCCGAGGCCCAGGTCCTCCAGGTACGTGGCGATGTACGCGTAGAGGATGGTGTGGGCCAGCACGAAGACCAGCGTGACGAAGAGGACCGGGACCACGCCCGGAACGCGCAGGGCCCGCAGGATCTTCGGCCGCTCCCCGCGCTTCTGGCCGGGGAAGTCCGGCACGGCGGCGGCGATCCACCCCAGGAGCCCCACGGTGAGCACGGTCATGGCCCAGAACGCCGCGCGCCAGCCGAGCCATTCGCCGAGGAAGGTGCCGGCGGGGACGCCGAGGGAGAGCGCGACGGGGATGCCCGCCATGGAGATGGCCATCGCCTTGCCCTGGAGGTGCACGGGCGCCATGCGCCGCGCGTAGCCCGCCAGCAGGGCCCAGGCCAGACCGGCCGCGACCCCGGCGACGAACCGCGCCACCATCGTCAGCTCGTACACGGACGACACGGCCGTCACCGTGTTGGCGACGGCGAAGCCCGCCATGGCGGTGAGCAGCAGCCGCTTGCGCCGCCAGCCCGCGGTGGCCGCGGTGAGCGGGATCGCGGTGAGCGCGGTGCCGATGGCGTAGATCGTCACGGTCTGACCGGTCGCGGACTCGCTCACCCGCAGGTCCTGGCTCATCGCGGGCAGCAGACCGGCGGGGAGGGTCTCGGTGAGGCTGGTGATGAAGACGGCGGTGGCGAGGGCGAGCAGGGCGAGCATCGGGAGCTTCTGCTGCTCGCCGCCTCCGCCCTTGCCGTCCGGGGCGTCCGCGGCTGCGGGAGCCGTGTCGGGTGCGGTGCTCATGCGGTGTGCTCCAGGTTCTCAGGAGGGGACGGGGAGTTCTCGGGAGGGACGGGGCCCCTGACCGGTGGCGGCCTGGCCGGGGAGGCCGGGGGACGCGGCCGGGTGAGCGGCGGCCGGGTCACGGGGGGCCGAGCCCGCCGTCGACGGGGAGCCGGGCCCCCGTGGTGAACGTCGCCTCCGTCGCCAGGAACAGCGCGGCGCGCGCCACCTCCTCGGTGGCGCCGAGCCGCCCCAGCGGGGGCAGGGGTACGGCGCCGGAGCCCGGCGCCTCGATACAGCCCGGCGCGACGGCGTTGACGCGCACGCCTCGGGAGGCCAGCTCGGCGGCGAGCGCCCGCACGGCGGCGGGGCACGGGGTCGGGGCGGTGAGCACGACCGCGCCACCGTCCTCGACGTGGGGAAGGAGCGGACGGGCGGTGGCGACGGCGTCGGCGAAGAGGAGGTCGACGCCACCGGCGAAGCCCCGTACGGGGCGGTGGTCGTCGACAGCGTCCTCGGCCGGGCCGCCGCGGCGCCGGGTGAGAGCCGCCTCCACCGCGGCCGGGGCCACGACATGGGCGGCGGAGCCCAGCTCGGCGACCGCGTGGGCGCGCTCCGGCGCGGTGGGAGCGGTCAGCAGGACGGTGGCCCCGCCCTCGACGAGGCGCTTGGCGATGGCCAGGCCGATGCCGGTGGCCTCGCCGACGACCAGGGCCCGTCGGCGCGCGTACTTGGTCATGGTGCCGCTCCCTCCAGAGGCCGCCCGCCCCGCGCCGGTGCGTGGTGCCGCCGGGGACGACTCTGCGCGCGAGCCCTTCGGAGAACCTTCGGGAAACCTTCGGACGGGCCGGAGGCCCCTTCGGGCACGGCGGGTCGGCGCGCTCGGTGAGGTGGGCGGCTGGGGGATGACCCGGAGGGAGGGGACCGCGCACCTGTACGGTGGCGGCTATGCGGTTTGGGGTGCTCGGGCCACTGGTGGTGTGGGACGGCGAGGGGCGGGAGGTCACCGTCCCCGAGGTCAAGGTCCGGGCCCTGCTCGCGGACCTGCTCGCGAACGACGGCGGACCGGTCTCCACCGACCGCCTCATCCACGACCTGTGGGGCGACGCGCCGCCGGGCAACCCCGCGGGCGCGCTCCAGGCCAAGATCTCCCAGTTGCGCCGGGCCATCGGCCGGGACCGGGTGGTGCGCCAGCCGCCCGGCTACCGGCTGCGCCTGGACGACGGGCCCGAGGCGGTGGACGCCGCGCGGTTCCGGGCCCTGGTGACCGAGGCCCGGCCCGTCCGGGACCCCCGCGCGCGGGCCGCGCTGCTCACCGAGGCGCTGGAGCTGTGGCGGGGCCCCGCGTTCGCGGACTTCGCCGACGACGGCTTCGCGGCGGGGCCCGCGCAGCGCCTCGCCGAGCAGCGGCTCACCGTGCTGGAGGACCAGGCGGAGGCGCGCCTGGAGGCGGGCGACCACGCGCTCCTCGCCGGCGAGCTGGCCGGCCTGGTCGCGCTCCACCCGCTGCGGGAGCGCCTGCGCGCCGTGCAGATGCGGGTGCTGTACGCGGCGGGACGGCAGAACGAGGCGCTCGCCTCGTACGAGGATGTGAGGACCCGGCTCGTCGAGGAGTTGGGCGTCGACCCGAGCCCCGAACTGGCCGCCCTGCACGGGGCGGTGCTCCGCCAGGACCCGGCGCTCACGGGCGCGGGGGCGGCGGGGGGCGCGCTCGCCGCCGGGTCCGACGGGGGCGTGCCTGCCGCGGGCCGTGCGGGGCTCATGGAGAGCGCGCGTGCCACGGGGGGCGGCGCGGCGCCCTCGGGAGGCGGCGTACGGCCCACGGGGGTCGGCGGGGGCTCCGGGGGGATCGGCGCGGGAGGCGCGGGGAGCGGCGCGGGCTCCACGCGGATCGGCGCGGGAGGCGCGGGAGGCGGCGCAGAGCCCGCGGGACGGGCGGGCGCCACGGCCCCCACGCCCCATGCGGGTATCGCGAACGCCACGCCCCCC
This sequence comes from Streptomyces sp. NPDC041970, assembly GCF_055588985.1. Classification (NCBI taxonomy): domain Bacteria; kingdom Bacillati; phylum Actinomycetota; class Actinomycetes; order Kitasatosporales; family Streptomycetaceae; genus Streptomyces; species Streptomyces sp. NPDC041970. Next base: position 118,934 of record NZ_JBVJCD010000004.1, on the reverse strand, counting down.
GCCGACCACACCGCCGCCCTGGCCTCAGCCGGCACCGCGCCCTCAGCGGCCCCCGCCGAGACCGCGCCCCCCGCGGCGGCCCCTGCCCCGGCGCACTCCAACCTCCCCGTCCCCCTCACCCCCCTCATCGGCCGCCGCAAGGCTCTCGACCGGGTCTCCGAACTCCTCGCGGAAGCCCGCCTGGTGACGCTGACGGGCCCCGGCGGCGTGGGCAAGACCCGGTTGGCGGTGGCGGCCGCCACGGCGGAGCGGGACGGCGCGCGCCCCGGCGAACTGGCCGACGGGATATGGCTCGTCGAGTTCTCCGGGCTCCGCGCGGGCACGGCCGCCGACCTGGCGCAGGTCGTCGCCGCGACCCTCGGCATCCGGGACGACGCCCCGCACCCGCTGCCGGGCACCGGCTCGGGGACGCCGTCCCCGCCGCACCGCCTCGCCGCCGCCCTGCGCGACCGCCGCACCCTGCTGGTCCTGGACAACTGCGAGCACGTCGTCGACGCCGCGGCCGAACTCACCGACCTGCTCCTGCGCACCGCCCCCGGACTGCGCGTCCTGGCCACCGGGCAGGAGCCGCTGGGGCTGGCCGGGGAGGCGATGTTCCTGGTCGAACCGCTGCCGCCCGCCGACGCCGTCCGGATGTTCATGGAGCGCGCCGCCGCCTCCGCCCCCGGCTTCCCGCGCGATCCGGACGCGCCGGACGAGCCCGAGCGCCGGGCCGTCGCCGAGATCTGCCGCCGCCTCGACGGCATCCCGCTCGCGCTGGAGCTGGCCGCCACCCGCGTACGGGCGTTGGGGGTACGGGAGTTGGCGTCCCGGCTGCACGACCGCTTCCGGGTCCTGACGTTCGGGCAGCGCGGCGCGCCGGCCCGGCAGCAGACGTTGCGCGCGGTGATCGACTGGAGCTGGGAACTGCTCAGCGCGCCCGAGCGCATCGTCCTGCGCCGCCTCGCCGCGCACAGCGACGGCTGCGACCTGGACGCCGCGGAGGCGGTCTGCGCGGGGGACGGCGTGGCGCGCGAGGAGGTCCTCGACCTCGTCACCCGGCTGGTCGACCGGTCCCTGGTCGTCGTGGTGGACGGGCCCACCGGCCGCCGCTACCGGCTCCTGGAGTCCGTCGCCGCGTACGCGACCGAGCGGCTGCACGAGATGGAGGACCTCACCGCCGTACGCGATCGCCACCTGCGCCACTACCGCGACCTCGCCGAACGCGCGGAGCCCCGCCTGCGCGGGGCCGAACAGCGGTCCTGGCTGGCGCGGTTGGACGCCGAGGCGGGCAACCTGCGGACCGCGCTCGACGAGGCGGTGCGCCGCGCGGGCGCGGGCGAACCGCGGGAGGCCGTCCGGCTCGCCACCGCCCTCGCCTGGTGGTGGCTGCTGCGCGGCCGCCTCACGGAGGCCCGCCGCAGCCTGGGGACCGTACTGGCCGCCGCCTCCACTCCCGCCCCGGCACCTGCCTCACCGCCCTCGGAGGACGCCGAACTGGCCCTGCTGCACACCGCGTTCGCGCTGCTCACCGGGGACCACCTGGCCGCTTCCCCCTCCGGGCCCGGCCGCCCCCCGGCACCGGACCGGGACCTCGCCGTCGTCGGGGACGCGATCCCCGACCCGGTGCGGCGTGCCCGCGCGCTCTGGCTCTGCGCGTACGGGCTGTTCAGCGCGGGCGACGCGGCGGAGGCCGGTGAGCTGAACACCCGAGCCCTCGCCCTCTTCGCCGGGGCGTCGGACCAGTGGGGCACCGCCGCCGCCCTCGGGCTGCGGGCCACGCTCGCCCTGGTGCGCGGCGATCTCACCGGACTCGGCCGGGACGGGCTCCGCAGCGCCCGGCTCTTCCGCGAACTGGGCGACCGGTGGGGCGAGTTGCAGACCGTCTCGCCGCTCGCGGCGCTCGCCGAGATCAAGGGGGCGTACGAGGACGCGGAGCGACGCCAGCACGAAGGGCTGCAGATGGCGCGGGAGTTGGGGTTGGAGGCGGAGGTGTCCGCGCGGCTCTCCGGTCTCGGCCGCCTGGCGCTGCTCGCCCGCGACTGGGACCGCGCCCGCGACCTGCACGAGCAGGCACACCGGATCGCCACCGAACAGGGGTACAAGTACGGGGAGATCCACTCCGAGATGGGCCTCGCCCTCGGGGCGCGCCGCTCCGGCGACCTCGACGCGGCCGCCGCGTACCTCCTGCACCTCCGCGACGGCTACGCCGACGTGTCGTCCGACGCGGGCGACCACCTCCTCCGCGCCGAGCTGGGCTTCGTCGCCGAGCTGCGGGGCGACGCCGAGGCGGCGGCCGCCCACCACCTGGCGGGGCTGGAGATCGCCCGCGCGCTCGACGAGCCCCGCGCCCTGGCCCTCTCGCTGGAGGGCCTTGCCGGGGCGGCCGCCCTCCTCGGCCACCGGCCCGCCGCCGCCCGCGCCGCCGCCCTCCTCGGCGCGGCGGCCGCCGCCCGCCGCCGCGCCGGCGCCCCGCTGCCCCCCGCCGAACGCGGCGACGTCGACCGCGTCACCGCGTCGGCGCGGGCCGCGCTGGGCGAGCCCGCGTTCACGGCGGCGTACGAGGAGGGCGCGCGGCTGCCCCCCGACGCGGCGCTCCACCGGGCCCGCACGGCGCTCACCCCCGAACCGGACGAGGCGGCCCCCGGACAGGGGGAGGCGGGCTGACGGCCGGGGGGGAGCGCCCGGACCGGGGGATGCCGTCCGCCGTTCGGGGCCGGAGCGGCGCTCGGACCGGGGGAGCCGGGCTGACGGCCGGGGCGGGGGCAGTGCCCGGACCGGGATACGCGCTCCGACCGCCGGACGGGAACCACCCCGGACCGCAGGCCGCAGGCCGACCGCGACACGGGCCCAGCCGCTCCGAGACGTGACTGAAACAGAGTCGAGCGCCCCCGGAAGCATCGCCCAGACCGACCGGAAGCGCGGCTCGCGGACGCTGGGGGCGTACCCGACCCCCGGTGTACGCGATGTTGGGAGACACATGCCGTGCTGAGCACCCAGGAGGACCCGCCACCGACCCCCGAGCCCGCCCGCGTCCCGGAACCCGCCCACGCCCCGGAGCCCGCCCGCGCCCCGGCGCACGACCGCACCCCCGCGCCGCACGCCCCAGAGCCCGAGCCCGCCCCGGCGACCGCCCGCGTCCCAGAACCCGCCCACGCCCCGGAGCCCGCTGCCGCCCCGGCGCACGCCCGCACCCCCGCGCCGCACGTCCCAGAGCCCGAGCCCGCCCCGGCGACCGCCCGCGCCCCGGAGCCCGCCGCCCCGGCGACCGCCCGCGCCCCGGAACCCGCCGCCACCCCGGAGCCCGCCCGCGCCCCGGCGCACGCCCGCGCCCCCGCGCCGCGCGCCCCCGCGCCGCCCACCACCCCCGTGAGCGGGGCCCCCGCCGACCGGGCCGCCGCGTCCCGCGCCGGGCTGTGGCTCACCGGCGCGGCCGGGGTCTGCACGGTGGTGATGGCGCTGCACGCGTACATCCCGAACACGGTCGGCAACCTGGGCAGCCTCCTCCAGACCCTGCTGCCCTGGGCGGGTCTGAGCGTCCCGGTCCTGCTCCTGCTGGCCGCCGCGCACCGCTCCCGGCTCGCCGCCGCCGCGGTGCTCGCCCCCGCCGTGGCGTGGACGGCCCTCTTCGGCGGGACGCTCGGCGACCGGGGGACCGGCGGCGGGGACCTGACGGTGGTCAGCCACAACGTGGACGAGGCCAACACCGACCCGGCCGGCACGGCGCGCGTGCTCGTCGCGGCGGACGCGGACGTACTGGCCCTGGAGGAGCTGTCCGACGCGTCGGCGCCCGTGTACACGCGCGCCCTGTCCGCCGCCTACCCGCACCACGCGGTGATCGGCGGGGTCGGCCTCTGGAGCAAGCACCCGCTGGCGGACGTCGAGGACGTGCCGATCATGCCGTGGACCCGCGCGATGCGGGCCACCGTGCGGGCCCCCGGCGGACCCGTCGCCGTCTACGCCGTCCACCTCGCCTCCGTACGGGTCTCGGCGGCCGGGTTCACCACGGACCGGCGCAACGAGGCCGCCGGGGAGCTGGCCGCCGCGCTGCGCGCGGAGTCCGCCCCCCGCATCGTGGTGCTGGGCGACTTCAACGGCACGGCCCAGGACCGCGCGCTCGCCCCGGCGACGTCCGGGCTGCGCTCCGCGCAACGCGAGGCGGGCGCCGGCTTCGGCTTCACCTGGCCCGCCGCGTTCCCGGTGGTCCGCATCGACGACGTGTTCGTACGGGGCCTGACCCCGGTCTCCGCCTGGACCCTGCCCGCCACCGGCAGCGACCACCTGCCGGTCGCGGCGGCGCTGGGACGGTGACCCGGCCCCCGGACCCCCGCCCGACTACGATGCGGACGACCATGACCTCGCGAGCCCAGGGGGAGAGCGTGTCGGAAGGCCGGGCCCCGGACCCCGTCAGCGTGCTCGTGGTCGAGGACGACGCCACCATCCGGCGCGCCGTCCAACTGGCCCTGGAGCGGTACGGCTACCGGGTGGACGTCGCCGCCGACGGCCTCAGCGGGCTGGAGGCGTTCCGCGCCGGCGGGCACGACCTGCTGATCCTCGACGTGATGCTGCCCGAGCTGGACGGCATCGGCCTCTGCTACCGGATTCGCGAGCAGAGCCCGGTCCCGGTCCTGATGATGTCCGCGCGCGGCGACGCCCTCGACGTGGTGGCCGGGCTGGAGGCGGGGGCCGACGACTACGTGGTCAAACCCGTCGACACCGGCGTCATGGTGGCCCGCATCCGCGCGCTGCTGCGCCGCGCCACCTTCGGCGCGCCGCGACCGTCCGCGGGCGGGGCCGCCGACCGGGGAGCCGACGGGTGGAACGGGCCGCGCCCCCAGCCCCCGCGGACCCCCGAACCGACCCCCGAACCGACCCCCGACCACGTCCTGGTCTTCGGGGACCTCAGCGTGGACACGCTCGGCATGGAGGTGCGCCGCGGCGGCGAGACCGTGCCGATGACCCCCACCGAGCTGCGCCTGCTGCTGGAGTTCGCCGCCGCGCCCGGCATGGTGCTCGACCGCCGCCGCCTGCTGCGCGACGTCTGGGACTACGGCTGGGAGGGCGACACCCGCGTGGTGGACCTGTGCGTGCTGCGGCTGCGGAAGAAGATCGGCAGCGGCCGCATCGAGACCGTCCGCGGCTTCGGCTACAAACTCGTCCGCGGCTGACCGCCGTGGGCTTCCTCAACCCGCGCGCCCTGCGCTGGAAGATCGCCGCGCTGGCCGCCGCCGCCTGCTGCGCGGTCTCGGCGGTGATCGGTTTCCTGGTGCACGACGCGACCCGCGAGCGCGGAATGCGCGTCGGGTACGAGCGGACGATCACCCGGCTGGTCGCGGCCGAGCGCGAGCACAGCCGTACGGGGAACGCGCCGGCCGACGTCGACGTCAGGACCAGGGCCGAGCTGCCCGAGCCGCTGGCCCGCGCACTGGCCGCCCGGCACAGCGCGACCGGCCCGTACGCCACCTGGTACGACGCCGAGGACCCCAACTGGTACTGGATGTGGGGGGCCGTGGCCGTCGGGGACGACGTGCTCGTCGTCCGGGACGACATGAGCAACGAGGTCCGCGGCCTCCAACTCCTGGACCGCTCCATCGTCACGTCGGTGTTCGCCGCGCTCCTGGTCGTCGTCCCGCTCGCCGCCCTCGCCACCGAACCGATCAACCGGCGGCTGCGCCACGGGGCCCGTACCGCCCGCCGGATCGCCGACGGCGACCTGGACGCCCGCATCGGCCCGGCCGGGCGGGCCCGCGACGAGATCACCGAGATGTCGGCGGCCGTCGACGACATGGCCACCGCCCTCCAGCGCCGGCTGGAGAACGAGCGGCGCTTCACGGCGGACGTGGCGCACGAACTGCGCACCCCGCTCATGGGGTTGGCCACCGCCGCCGGGCTGCTCCCGGAGGACGACGAGGCGACCGCGCTCGTACGCGACCGGGTGCGCGCCCTGAACGGCCTGGTCGAGGACCTGTTGGAGATCTCCCGCCTCGACGCGGGCGCCGAGCGGTCCCGCCCCGACCCGGTGCCGCTGGGCGAGCTGGTCGCCGACGTGGTGCGGCGTACCGGCACGGACACCCGCGTCACCGTCCGGGACGCCGAGGTGGTGGAGACCGACCCGCGCCGGGTGGAGCGGATCGTGGTCAACCTGGTCGCCAACGCCCACCGCCACGGCGCGGCCCCGGTCGAGGTGGCCGTCGCCGGCCCCCGGATCGTCGTACGGGACCACGGCGCGGGCTTCCCCGCCGACCTGCTGGCGCGGGGCCCCCAGCGCTTCCGCACCGGCGCGAGCGAACGCGGCCGCGGGCACGGGCTCGGGCTGACCATCGCCCAGGGCCAGAGCGAGGTGCTCGGGGCGCGGCTGACCTTCGCGAACGCCCCGGACGGGGGAGCGGTCGCGACCCTGGACCTGACCCGCCGGACCGCCCGGAACACCGCCTGATACGGAATCGCAACGCACCTACGCGCCCACGGAAACGGCGCCGCACCGAGCCCGAAGAACGCCTCGTCGAAGGTGAGCGGTACGTGAGAACGCACGTGCCACCTGGAGGCGCCCATGCCCACCGAACCCACCGCCGGCCGCCCGCGTCCGCCGCACGAAGAGGCCCGACAGCCGTCACCCGCACCGTGGTTCGGGCAGGCTGACCCGCAACCGCCGTACCGTCGCGCCGAGTCGGCGGACCCCGCTCGCAGGCCCTCCCCCTTCCGCCGCTCGGTCCTCGTGCCGTTGGCGGCGGCCCTGGCGCTCGCGACGGGCACGGTCGGCTGGTACGCGTTCGAGGGCGACGACGCCCGGCCCGCGGCGGTGGCGCCCTCCGAGGGCGGCGGGGAGCCGGTCGCGCCGCTCGCCCGGTCGATGGAGCTGCCGTGGCCGGCCGAGGGCCAGACGAGCGTCGCGGTGGAGGGGATCGGCAGCCTCGGGACCAGGGGCGAGCAGAAGCCGGTGCCCATCGCCAGCGTCACGAAGGTCATGACCGCCTACGTGGTCCTCAAGGACCACCCGATACGCGGCGACGGACCCGGCGCGACGGTGGTGGCCGACGCGCAGGCGGCCAACGAGTCGTACGCCGCTGACGAGACGACCGCGCCGGTGATCGAGGGGCGGGAGTACACCCAGCGCAGGCTGCTGGAGATGATGATGGTGCCCTCGGGCAACAACGTGGCGCGTCTGCTGGCCCGTTGGGGCGCGGGCGACGAGAGGGCGTTCGTCGCCAGGATGAACAGGGAGGCCGCCGCGCTCGGCATGGACCGCACGACGTACACCGGGGTGAGCGGCATGGAGGCCAGCACCACGAGCACGTCGGCCGACCAGTTGACGCTCGCCCGCGCCGCGATGAGGAACCCGGTGTTCCGTCAGATCGTGGCCGTCCAGTCCGTCGTCGCCCCGGAGGTCGGGGTGACCCTGCACAACACCAACAAGCTGCTGGGGCGGGACGGGGTGATCGGGCTGAAGACCGGCTCGTCCACCCCGGCGGGCGGCAACCTCGTCTGGGCCGCCACCCAGGACGTCGCCGGCACCAGCCGCCTGATCATCGGCGTGGTCCTGCACCAACGCGCCGGGACCTCCCCCGCCGAGGGCAGCGCCGCGGCGCAGGAGGCGAGCCACGAACTGATCAAGGCCATCCGCAAGGCCCTCCCGGCGGCGGCCGGCCGCTCCGGCCCGACGGCGCTGAAGGCCGCCGGGCCCGCCACGACAGCGTACTGACGGTGCGTCAGCGCAAGGTGGACAGCATGTCGGCGGAGAAGGGGACGATGTCCCCGGTGCGGCCGGACAGGGTCTTCGCCGCCCACTCGGGGTCGGCGATCAGCGCGCGGCCCACGGCCACCATGTCGAACTCGTCGCGCTCCATCCGCTCCAGCAGCTGCTCGATGCCGGTGACGGCGGAACCGGCGCCCCGGAAGGCGCCGAAGAAGTCGCCGTCCAGGCCGACCGAGCCGACCGTCAGGGTCGGCAGGCCGCTCACCTTCCTCACCCACCCGGCGAGGTTCAGGTCGGAGCCCTCGAACTCGGGCAGCCAGTAACGGCGGGTGGACGCGTGGAAGACGTCGACACCGGCCTCGGCCAGCGGCGCGAGCAGGGCGTCCAACTCCTGCGGGGTGTGCGCGATCTTCGCCTCGTAGGCGTCCTGCTTCCACTGGGACAGGCGGAAGAAGAGGGGGAACGCGTCGGAGACGGCCGCCCGGCAGGCCGCCACGATCTCGGCGGCGAAACGGGTCCGGGCCACGAGGTCGCCCCCGTAGGCGTCGGTACGCCGGTTGCTCCCCGCCCACAGGAACTGGTCGATCAAGTACCCGTGCGCACCGTGCAGTTCGACGCCGTCGAAGCCGAGGCGTTCGGCGTCGGCGGCGGCCGAGGCGAAGGCGGCGACCACGTCGTCCAGGTCCTGCTGCGTCATGGCGCGCCCCTTGGGCTCCCCGGCCAGGGACACCCCGGAGGGCCCGACCGGCTCCGCGTCCACCACGGGCCCGGCGCCCTCGTCACGGGTGACGCCCACGTGCCACAACTGCGGCACGATCGCGCCGCCCTCCCGGTGCACGGCCCGCGCCGCCTCCGCCCATCCCGCGAGCGCCGCCTCGCCGTGGAACCGCGGCACCCGGTCGCTGGTCCCGGCGGAGTCGTGGTCCACGTAGGTGCCCTCGGTGATGATCAACCCGACCCCGCCGGCGGCCCGGCGGGCGTAGTAGTCCGCCACATCGCGCCCCGGCACGCCGTCCGGGGAGAACTGCCGGGTCATGGGGGCCATGGCGATCCGGTTCCGCGCGGTGAGCCCGCGGACCGAGAACGGCCGGGCCAGGACGCCCGCCGCCCGATCGGCGGCCGCCCCGGCCGGTCCCACGGGGTCTGTCACATCTGTCACGTCTGTCACGTCGGTGTCCTCTTCCTGTCCGGGAATCCCCCCGCTTGAACACCCACCGCCCCCGCGCCCATCCCGACGCCGCCCCGGATGTGGCCGACGTCTCGCGGGGCGGCGGCGAGCCGGGCGCCGCCCCGAGGGCGCACGGTGTGCGGGGCCCGTACGGGGCAGGTCAGACGGTTTCGGGGTGCGGGGACGCCTTGTCCAGCACGGCCCGTGCGGCGGCCCGGCGCTGCGCGGCACGCAGGGCCGCGTGTCCGATGAGCCCGCCGAGGGCGTTGGCGATCAGGTCGTTGACGTCGACGGCCCGCCCGTGGGCGAAGGCCACGTACTGGAGCAGTTGGACGACCTCGATGCCCAGGCTGATCAGGGCGCAGACCAGGCCGGTGCGGCCGCGGCCGAGGCCGGGGAGGAACAGCGGCAGGAGGAAGCCGAGCGGCAGGAACATGACCACGTTGGGGACCATGGTGACGTCCGCCATGAGCAGCGGGATCGGCTGGATCTGCCCGATCCACTCGGCCTGGTTGCGGTAGTCCCCGCCGTAGACCCACAGCGGGAAGAGCGTGAGCGAGGCGACCGCCGCCGCGTAGAGCGCGGTGACGGCGCGCAGCACCAGCGGCCCGCCCCGCCAGCCGGGGGCGCCGCGCCGGCGGCGCGCCAGGGCCACGAGGGCGAAGACGGCGAGGGCCGGCCCGAGGACGGCGATGGTGGGAATCTGGACCTGGAAGTTCATGGGGCGCCCCTGGGATGTGCCGGCGGATCGTCGTGGACGATCGTCGTCCGCGCGGTCGCCACCGCGGATCCGCCGAAGGACGGAGCCTTCCCGGAGCGCTACGACTTTCGGCAGAGGGGGCCTCCCGCACCCGGTACGTACGCTGCCGTCATGAACTCCCCGCCCATCGGCCGAGGCTCCTCCCGGACGCGCCGTGCCCTGTTCCGCCTCGGCGCCGCCCTGGTCGGGGCCGTCCTCGTGCTCGCGCTCGCCGCCGACCACCGCAGCGGCGCCCACCGCTCCGCCCTCGCGCCCCAGGCCCTCCTCTCGGCCGCCGCACCCCTCCTCGCGGCATCGGTCTGGGCGGTACGCCGGTGGCGCGCCGATCCGCGGGCGGTGGCGGTGGCCGGCGGCCTGGCGGGGGCCGTGTCCCTCGGTTGCAGCGGATGGATGCGCGCGGCGGCCGGGCGGCCGGGCTCGCCGGTGGAGCGCGCCGACGCCTACACCCTGTTCGAGATCGCCGCGCTCGTCGTGGTGCTGGTGCCCACGGTCCGGTACGGAGCCGCCCGGCAGGCCGCGGGGGCGTCCCTCCTGCTCTGCCTGGCGGTGGCCCTGCGCCCGGTGGCCGTCGAGGCGAGCGAGAACAGCCTGATCCTGGCGCTCTTCTGCACCCTGACCGCCGTCGCCGGGCTGATCGGGGCGCTCGTGGCCCGGCTGGCAGCCGTCGACCGCCGCCGCCACGCGGAGCGGGTGCGCCTGGAGCAGCGGCTCGCCTTCGCCCGCGACCTGCACGACTTCGTGGCGCACCACGTGACGGGCATCGTCGTGCAGGCCCAGGGCGGACAGGTGGTCGCGCGGTCCGAGCCGGAGCTGGCGGCGGCGGCGCTGGGGCAGATCGAGCGGGCGGGCTCGGAGGCCCTGCGGACCCTGCGGTACATGGTGGGCGGCCTGCGCACCGAGACCGCGTCCGTACCGGCGGGCGGGGCGGAAGCACTCCGCACGCTCGTGGCGTCCTTCTCCCTCCCCGGCGGCGGGCCCGCCCGCCTTGCGGAGGAGGGGCCCGTCGACCGGCTCCCGGCGGCGGCCCTGGCGGTCGTGCACCGGGTCGTCATGGAGTCGCTGACGAACGTGCGCAAGCACGCCCCGGACTCCCGGCAGGTCTCCGTGGCCCTCCGGGTCCTGCCCGGCTCCGCCGAAGTGGACGTCGTCAACGACCGGACCGGTCCCCTCCCGCCGACGGCGGCGGGGTACGGTCTCGTCGGGCTCGCGGAACGCGTCACCGCCGAGGGCGGCGCCTTCCGGGCCGGCCCCGACGGCAGCGGACACTGGCGGGTGAACGCCCGCATCCCCTGGGAGGACGCGTGGAGGGACGGCCCGTGATCCGGGTCCTGCTCGCCGACGACCAGGAGATCGTCCGCACCGGCATGGCGATGATCCTCTCCGCCGAGCCCGACATCGACGTCGTCGCCCACGCCCAGGACGGCCTCCAAGCCCTGGAGATGGTCGAGCGGCACCGACCGGACGTCGTCCTCATGGACATCCGGATGCCGCGCCTGGACGGCCTGGACGCCCTGCGCCACCTCACCCGGCCCCACGCCCCGCACCGCCCGCAGGTCGTGATCGTCACCACCTTCGACGACGAGGAGTACCTGGCCCGCGCGGTGGAGGCGGGGGCCGGCGGGTTCATCCTCAAGGACTCCGGCCCACGGCTCCTGGCGGAGGCGGTCCGCGCGGCCGCCGCCGGAGACTCCCTGGTCAGCCCGTCGATCACCGTACGGCTCCTGAAACGGCTCCGAGCCGCCCCGCCCCCGCCACAACCCCCCACCCCGCTCTCCCCGCGCGAGCGGGAGGTCGTCGTCCTGCTGGCGGAGGGCCTGACCAACGCCGAGATCGCCGCGGCCCTCTCCATCACGGTCGGCACGGTGAAGACGCACCTCACCAACGTGCAGGCCAAACTCGGCGCGCGGAACCGCGTGGAGATCGCGGCCTGGACCTGGCGCACCGGCCTGACGAACCGCGGGGCCTGAGACGGCGGCCGCGCTCCGGAACGCGGGCCAGGGCCTCCGGGGCCGGAGACGACCGGTTCCGGCTGCTCCGAAGTTCACGGCCGAGCATGGCCGGCCCAGCCCGGCCGAGCAGCCGAGCGGCGTCCCTACAGCGCCGCGTCACACGTCTCGCAGCGGCTCACCGCCGCTCGCCCGGTGTTGCCCCGGGTGGCGCGGAGCGGGTGGGACGGTGCGAGACGACGCCACGCTCCGGGGGACGGGGCGGGCACCCAGCCGTAGACGGGCGGGCGGACGTCGGCGGGCTCGATGTGCGGGCATCCGGGGAGATGGGCCTTGCCGCTGGCGTGGACGATGATCGCGGCCGCCGACCAGCCGTCCCACGCACCGGTGGACGGGCTGACGTGCGGTGTGCGCGGAGCACAGTCCGCGCAGTTGTGCATTTCATGGCGTTCGCAGTACTGCATGGCGATCACCCTGCCAGCAGTTCGGCCATCACCCAGTGCGATCAAGCCACTACGGAAACCGGCGCGAGGACACGCGGCAGCACCCGAGCGCGCTGCCGAGCGCGCTGCCGAGCGCGTGCGGGGCGCGGGCGGGGCGCGTGCGGGGCCGGGCCTGCCGACGTGGGTGCGACGGGTCGCCCCGACCCGTACCGCGCGAGGACCGTACGCGTCATCTCCCGCGGCCCCTCCGGGCTTTCCGCGAACGGAGCGCAGGTCGGACAGGGCGCGGGGCACACCCTCGGTGCTGTCCCGGTCCCTCGCGCGGAGACGCGGCGCGACGTACTCCGGCGGGTGGGCGACGAAGGGCGGGCGCTCAGGACCCCGCGCCGCGTCGCCGAGACCGGCCCAGCCCCACAGGTCCGGGATCCGCGCCGTCAGCGCGAGGACATCGAGGCCCGAGCGCTCGCGGCGCCGTACGGGGACGGGCCCTCGAACAGGTGGCGTACCTCCGGACGCTGCGGCCTGCGCCGATGCCGCCACCGGGCCCTGGCCGAGACCGACCTCCCAGCACGAACCCGCCGGCGCCGCCACCGACCTCCCCGGCATCGGCGCCCCCCGCGACACCCTGGGCCCGCGCCCGCACCAGCCCCTTCACAGCACTTCGCCCCGCCGACCACGAGATCGACGGGGCGAAGCGGCAGACCCGGAATCGACCGCGGCGGCCGCGGCTCGGGGTCCGGGCAGCCCGGCCCGCGCACCGCCTTCCCGAGGAGGTGACGCGTCAGCCCTGTGCGGTGTCGCCACCCGCCTGCTCCGCACCCTCGGCCGCGCCTGCCTTCTCACGCATCTTGCGCACCAGCTCCGCCTTCTGTTCGGCGGCGCCCTCGCGGTCGAGGTTGCGGTGCGGGCCGTTGTTCTGCCGCTCGGCGCGGGACAGCCGCTTGCGCTGGCCGCCGCCCATGCCCACGGGGTTGTTGATGTTCTTGCTCACGGTCATGGGTTCTCCCGGAATGATGTGGAGGGATCTACGAATTCATCGGTGGAGGACGGGCGGGCTGAGGTCGGGGACGTCAGCAGGGGCCCGTCGCACTCTCACTCGTCCATCCGTCTCTAGAAGAACATGACAAAGACGTTACCCGCTCCCGTAGACCCCGCACGCCACACGCTGCGCCGCCCAGCGCCAACCGCTCCCTTCCGAAAATCCCAGCACCGGCCACCCGGTTCAGCCTCGTTGGTCACCGAGACCTGCGGGCGACGGTGGTCGGTCACGACGACGCGCACCGTGCGGTCGCGTGTGTGTACCGGAGGCTCCGCCGCGATGCCCGCGATGCGCAGCACGACTCGGGCCAGAGGGGGAGGCCCAGCTCAGAGGGCGACGGGTTGCGGTTGCCCCGGGGCGACCTCGGCGGCTGTGGCGTACTCGTGTCCGTGCAGCCCGGCGGCCTTGAGGAGTTCCGCTGCTGCTTCCGCCGCTTGTTCGGCGACGGGCTCCACTTCGACGCGGGAGAGAGCTCAGTTCAGGTGAGGCGTCTTGGCGGGTGACCGGCTGACTTTCGCGATGGTGTTGGCCCCGATCACCGGGCCGGCGTCCATGCCGTGGAAGATCCGCGGCATCGCGAGGAGCTTGCGGTCCTGCGCGACCCTGGGGGAGAGCCCTTGCGAGTCCAGGACGACGGTTTCGCTGCGCTCGCTCACGCGGCGTCCGCGCCCGTGGAGGGGCGGGTGGAGCCGAAGATCCTCCCGTGCGCCTCGGCGAGTTCCTCGCCGGTGAAGGGTGACGGTGATGCGAGTCGTGGAGACATGAGTCCAGCCTGCTGGAGTATGCGGGGTGGCGGACTTGCCGTGGCTGTCCTCGCCGGGTTCATGGCCTCTGCCGCGTCGATTCTGGCGTTTACCGGCAGTGCCGGCCTCGGACTGTTGTGGCTGAGCGCGGTGATGGCGCGGCTGGCCGACGCTCCGGGCGACCACTAGCCGAAGGCCGTTCGCACCGGTACCACCAAGATGATCACCATCCGAAACGGAGCATCCATGACCGACAACGCCGTGAAGGGCCCTGCCAGCTACTTCCCGTCCATCGAGAAGAAGTACGGCCGTCCGATCGCCGAGTGGAAGGGGCTCATCCGTTCCTCACCGCTCACCAAGCACATGGAGCTGGTCGGCTGGCTCAAGTCCGAGCACGGACTCGGCCACGGCCATGCAAACGCCCTCGTCGCCCACACACTCGCCGAGGACAGCGCCAAGTGATCAGGGCTGGGCGCCGAGGCATCCTTCACCGCTCAGGTATCCCGGCAGGCCGAACAGAGGAAAGAGGAGCGCGGTGTCACGGAATGCCGTGATGCTCGCGATGCGGTCACCGGAGAACTCGAGGACTTGGAGCGCCCAGGGCTCGTAACCGGTCCCGTCCGTACGGGGCCGGTACTGGCCGAAGGCGGGGGAGCCGTTCGCCACGGTCGGGACGAGTCGTGATCCGCGGCAGCCGATGGCTGGTCCGGTCAGCCAGGATTCGATGTCGGCCATTCCGCGCATCCACTTCGCGTACGGCGGAAGGGACAGCGTGGCGTCGACGACGGGAGAACGCCGTCGCGTATCGCTCGGCCAGGACCTGCTGAGTGCCACCGGGCGCCGGGAGGCCGAGTTCGTCGGCCCTGTCCCGGGGGTCGGCCAGAGTGGCGCGGGCCCGCTGGAGAGCGCTGTTGGCGGAGGCGAGGGTGCAGTCGTGCAGGTCGGCGACCTCGCGGGCCGAGAAGCCGAGGACATCCCGCAGGAGCAACGTGGCTCGCTGCTTGGGCGGCAGGCGCTGGAGCGCGGCGACGAACGCCAGCCGAACCGACTCGCCGGTCATCGCCGAAGCCGCCGGACCACCACCGGGCAGGGCGTCGATCCACAGCGCGCCGTCCGCCGGCGCGCCTGGAGGTGCGGCACCGTCCGAAGGCCCGGACAGGTCCATCGGCAGCGCCCGCCGCCCCCTGGAGGCCAGGGCGTCCAGACACACGTTGGTGGCGATGCGGTACACCCATGAGCGCAGGGGCGACCTGCCCTCGAACTGCCCGGCGTTCTGTCAAGCCCGGACGAGCGTCTGCTGAGCGGCATCCTCGGCATCTGCGTACGACCCCAGCATCCGATAGCAGTAGCGAACCAACTCACCTCGGTACGCATCACGTTCCAGCACCATCGCCCGCGCCTCGTCATCCATGTTGCTCCCCCCGCTCCCGATGACGCGCCACCTCGGCATGTGGCCAGGTGTGCCGCCCGTCCGACCCGCATGACGATAGAGCTGCGGGCATGTGCGGCGATCCCGAGGGCGGGCCAAGAGCGACCGCGAGTGCCGCGAAGAGGGGCCAGGTGGTGCGGAGGTGGTGCCAGGCGCCTGGGGAGGTCTATGACAACGACGAACCCCCAGGCCGATGACCTGGGGGTTCGTGGAAGAGCGGGTGACGAGAATCGAACTCGCGCTCTGAGCTTGGCAATCAGCGGTGCTTGGACCTTCGGGGAAGCTCTGACCTGCACTTTCCTGCGAGGAAGCTTGGACTTCCCTGGCCTCTGGGGGCTGTACCTGACCGCTGTTGTCCGCTCTGCTGGGCACGGATGGGGCACGCGGATAGCGGTGTAGCGGAGCCTGCCAGGGGGCGTGCTCGGGGTGGGCTTGCGCGTCAGGTCAGAGAGGGATGACGCGGACCTGGTTTCCGCAGAGTTTGGTCATGTCGTCGCTGTCGGAGGTCAGGAGGGCGACGGGTTTCGGCTGGCGCAGGGCGACTTCGGCGACCGTGGCGTCGATGGCGTACTTGTGCCCGTGCAGTCCGGCCCCTTTGAGAAGCTCAGCCGCCGCCTTCGCCGCCTGTTCGGTGACCGGCTCCACCTTGACGCGGGACAGGGCCCAGTTCAGGCGCGGCATGTTGGTGCGGGAGTGGCTGACTTCCACGATGGTGTTG
Source organism: Streptomyces sp. NPDC041970 (assembly GCF_055588985.1). NCBI lineage: Bacteria > Bacillati > Actinomycetota > Actinomycetes > Kitasatosporales > Streptomycetaceae > Streptomyces > Streptomyces sp. NPDC041970. The sequence goes on along the minus strand of NZ_JBVJCD010000004.1, from coordinate 103,016 downwards.
GCCCCGATGACCAGGTCGGCTCCCATGTAGTGGAAGACCTGCAGCATGGCGAGGAGCTTGCGGTCCTGCGCGATCCAGGCGGAGAGCCCTTCCGAGTCCAGGACGACGGTTTCGATGCGCTCGCTCACGCGGCATCCGCGCCCGTGGAGGTACCGGCGGAGCCGAAGATCTTCAGTCGAGCCTCGGCAAGCTCCTCGTCGCTGAAGGGTCCGTGCTCCTCCTCATGCCGACGAAGGTCGTCGCCCAGGAGCTGGTGCCGGATCTGGCGGGCTACGGCTTCCGCCACGTACCCGGAGATGTTGTCCGTGAGCTTGCGGAGTTCCGCCACCTGGTCGCTAGGCAGCGTGACGGTGATGCGAGTCGTTGAGGACATAAGTCCAAGCATACTTGAGTATGCACACGCTGGCTCGGGTTCCTGGTCCCCAGCCTTGACGCCAGCGGTCGCAGGTTCCGGGTGACATGGGCGCGATCACTCACAGGCTGTCCCTGGCGAGTGACGCTACGAGCCGGTGCCGGTGGACGGCAAGCAAAAGGCCCGAGTCATTGACCAGGGCGCTTTCGTCGTGGAGCGGGTGACGAGAATCGAACTCGCGCTCTAAGCTTGGGAATCAACGGCGCTCGGGCGATCTGATGGCCTCTGACCTCGGGAAGGCCATCAGATGCGGGGTTCTCGACCACCTTCCCGCGCCTGAGGTTGACTGCTGTTCACCGCTCCTACTGGCACGTTGTGGCACGCGCCCTGTCGTGAAGCGCTAAGGGCACGGGCCAGTGAAGAGCGCCTGCCAATCCGCCTTGTGATGATCACGCCGAGAGACGTAGCAGCACCTCGCGTCTGCTAGCAGGGTCTGCCACGATGTGGTCGACCACGGCTTGCCAAACCTCGGGGCGTTCGAGCTGTCGAATCACAGCCTCGGCGGGCATGGAGCTGGCTTGATTCGGAATCTGCCTCGAGCCGATGACGGAGCGGTACTCGTTCGCGGTTACGCGCTTCCGGCCCTCACTGGCCGCAGAATCGATCATCGAACGAAGGGCGTCCCAGCGTTGATGATCAGGCATGCCAGACCGTGAGTAATCGCGGGCCGCTTCCCTCAAGACCGTGTAGGAGATCTGGACTTCTGAAAAGATGCGTTCGCGCATGTCCGGGCTGAACCATCGTGCCAGGGCTACGTACTCCCTCGCACGGGCTACGGAGAGGCCACGCTGGGCAGCGGCACGTTTGAAGGCACTCGAGCGGCAAGCAGCCTCAGTGGGAAACTGTGCCAGCAGGGTGTCGCCCAGCTCGATGCGGCTGGCGGCATCGAGGTCTCCGGAGCGGTCAAGATCAGTGGGTTCAGGGAAGAGCGCGGACATGAAACCTGTCATAGCCACTTCTATACAGGCCACGCAGTGCCTTCGGGGCCCCGTCACCCGTATGAGGGACGGGACGCAGATTGAAGTGCAGCGCACGCCTACATCCCGTCCCACGGCGGCGTTGGCCTCGGCCCCTCTCCCGCCGGCCCTCGACTTTCGTCACCCAGCGACACTCCCTGCTCGAGAACCTCAGACGCATCTGTTGCAGCGAGTCAGGTGGTGCCGTAGGACGGTGGTGCTCGCTGCAATTGCTGCACTGGGGTGCAGCCGTCTGCCCATGAGTCGAGGAGACGGAGGCCGATCAGGGCCAAGTTTGAGGACTTGGCGATGTCGGCCGATCAGCGGCCACCGGAGTTGCGAGGCGGGGACACCAATCGCGCGACGGTAGGAGCAGACGAGGTGTCAAGGAAATCCGGGGCCGCTAAAGAATATAGACGCGCAATTTCACCTCAGGGGACAGCAATGTGATATCTTCCGTTGAAGAATAGCTGAAATGCAGCTTGCGACATCCTTGAGGAATCTTATGTAGTTGTTCACTTCAGCTGGGGTCGGCTTTTCACTCCTATCGCCATGGGCGATTTTATTCCTACGTTCGACAATTTCAGTCAACCTGGGGCCGACCTTCACCGGCGCTTCTTCGTCATCGCGGCCGACGATGGCCTCGTTGACGTATGCGTCGATCTCTGCCATGACGTTGTTGACATCGAGAATAGAAAATACGTTTTCCAGGACCTCGGGTTTAGCGTTTGTGAACTGTCGAGTTAGGACTTTGGAGGTGAATACTTGCGGATTGACAGTTCGGTCAGCTTCCCAAAGGCAGGCGTAGGCAGAGAATAGCTTGCGCGTTTTGTGAATTCTGTCCGGACCCTCGGTTCCGAAAATCTCCTCGATCCTGCCACGGGTATGAAGTTCCAGTAGGCCTTCTGGAATACGTCTGGTTGGAGGTTTGGCTTCACAGATTTGATCGATCAACTCAGTAAGTGCAGCCTTCACGAAACCCTCGAAATGCGCCACAAGCATTACCGTGCAGGATCGGGTGACGGCGTTGGCGAGTTCTCTATCTTGAGCTTGCTCGGCGGCACCGCCGTCGATCCGGGGATGAGTAGGTCCCACTGCAAGCAGTACTTCGACCTCCCGCAGACTGTCGACAAACTCCGCCATAGCCTCGATTTCAAGCTGACTCATCGGCCCTCACTATTCGGGGAGAGCTGGGAGATCGCAGCGAACTCCAAGCCTGGTGAGACCGGATGCAAAAGCTTTTACGCGTCCGTGCATTCGCGTGCGGTCGGCTGTGGCTCTTCCAATCGCTGTCTGAAAGGTTTCTCTGTCGAGAAGTTCTTCTCGCAGTTCACGAATCTGCGGGGCCTTGGATGCGGCAGACCTTCGATCGGAAAAGGCTAGCGGTAGCATGATGGCGTCGAATAGAGCCTTATTGAAGGCTCCAAGCTTGCCATCTTTGGAGAGTCGAAAAGCTGCGGAGCCAAAGATCTCCTGGACGACATCACATGTCTCATAGAAGACACTCACGGCCTTTGGGTCTGGCTCGCCGTTCCGGTGGCTTCGCATGTATACGTTGAGCAGCTGTCGCAGTGGCGGCTTGTACGCGCTTAGATCTTCGTAAAGAGAGAAGAATCGGAGCGCCAATTCTTCGTAAGCCATCCGCTTATTTGCAAGTCCGCCAAGAATGTCGGAATATCTTTTAGTTTCCGACATTTCTTTCAGGAAAGTATTGAGGGGCCCCCGATAGATGCAGTTTCGCAGCTCCTGGGCGGCCAGCATGGCTGATCCAGTATTGAGTCGCTCGAAAACATCGAACTTGATGTCCGGATGTGAATCATCGGTGATGACGATGCATCTAACAGTTCTATTGCCCAGGCGCCTCTGCTCCTTCAATGGGAGATCATCGTAGCTCATCCCTTCGAACTCTCTAACGACGGAGACTCCGCGCAGTGAGAATTCCCCGGTTAGAAAATCCTTGATGGTTTGAATTCGCTGAAGTCCATCGATTACTTCATATGAGCCATCTTCGTTTTCGGCAAAATAGCAGACAGGGACCGGGATGTTCAAGAGGAAGCTTTCGATCAGGCGGCTCGCCTTGGCTCTGTCCCAAACGTACTTCCTTTGATATTCGATGCTTAGGAGGAGTCGTTTTCTCCTGATATCATCTACCAGCGTTGCCAAAGACAAGTCGTAAGGCTGGGTAACTAGTCGGCGTTCCTCGATCGGTACGTGCAGGGGGTCGGACTGCTCAGCCGCAGCCTCTTGCTCGTCTTCATCGAAGAGGGGTTCCTGCTTGCGTTCGATCGGCACTCTCTGCCTCGTTTCTATAGCTTCGCTCTTGCTGCCCAACCGTAAGCTGATAGTTCGGATCGTGTCCCACTTTTACCTGGATCACTGCAAGATGCCGACCGCCCCAGCCACAGCGGGTTTCTTCCCACCACGGTGCTCGCTCCAGTCGCGCGACCGGCGTAGCCGGGGCGCGCGCGGCGAGCGGAGCGAGCCGCCTTGATGAAGTAGGGAAAGTTCTACCGCGCTGGAAGCAGGCGCCCGGCGCAGCTTGTGTGCCGGATGTGGCCGCCGCCCGCGTCCAACCGGAGCGGTCGACGGCCACATCCGGAGGCTGTCAGGCCGCAGCAGTGGCCTCGCGGCCCCGTCGTGTCCGCCGGTGGACGATCTCGTCGAAGGTGGCGCGGGCACCGATGGGGTCGATGTAGTGCATGGCCAGGAGGGCGGCGATGACGGAGCCGACCAGGTCGTTCTGGACCTCGGACTAGGTGTGGGCGTCGTCGCAGGTGGTGAGGCCCTTCAGGCCGTGGAGGGCGTGCATGGCCTCGCCGGCTTCCTCGGCAACCTTGCCGATCTGGAGGGCTTTGAGTTCCTCGTCGGGGAGGTGGGCGACGGCCGCTCGGCAGACGGCGGAGAGCTTCTCGATGTTGTCCCACAGGGTGTCCACGTCGGACCTCCGGTCGATGGGTTCGGCTATTCCTGTGCGGGTCGTCCGAGCTGGCGTACGGTCCATCCGGCGATGCGCCAGGCGTCGGCGTCGATGAGGTTGCGGAGGTCGATGAGGATTTGGTCCGCGACGAGCGGGGCGAGTGCTTTGGAGTCGGCCTCGCGGAAGTGGGGCCATTCGGTGGCCAGGACGATCAGTTCGGCTGCCGCGAGGGAGTCTTCGAGGTCTTCGCAGTAGTCGAGTTCGGGGTGGCGGCGCAGTGCCGTGGGCACGGCGTGCGGGTCGTGGACGGTGACGGTCGCGCCTCGCTGGTGCATGAGCGCGGCGATCGCCAGGGCCGGGGATTCGCGGACGTCGTCGGTACCGGCCTTGAAGGAAGCGCCCCAGACGGTGATGCGGACGCCGTCGACGGGGCGGCCGAGCGTCTGCTCGATGAGCTTCAGCGCGGCGGCGGGGCGGGATTCGTTGACCTCCTCCGCCGCGCGCAGCATGGTCGCTGCCTCGGCGGCGCCCAGGGTGCGGGCGGAGGCGGTGAAGGCGCGGACGTCCTTCGGCAGGCAGCCGCCGCCGTAGCCGGGGCCGGCGTTCAGGCCGCCACGGCCGATGCGGGGGTCCAGGCCGATGGCCTCGGTGAGCTGCTGGACGTCGGCTCCGGCGGCGGTGCACATGTCGGCGACGCCGTTGATGAAGGAGATCTTCATGCCGAGGTAGGCGTTGGCGGCGCCCTTGATGAGTTCGGCGGTGGCGGGGTCGGTCACGAACAGCGGGATGCCGTTCGCCAGGAGGGGCGCGTAGACCTGGCGTACCGCGTCCTCGGCGCGGGCCGAGGGGACGCCCACGACGATCCGGTCGGGGCGCAGGGTGTCGTCGATGGCGTGGCCCTCGCGCAGGAACTCGGGGTTCCAGACGACCTCCACGTCCTCACCGGCCGGAGAGAGCCGGGCGAGGAGAGCACCGAGGTCGCGCGAGGTGCCGACGGTGACCGTGGACTTCCCGACAATGACGGTCGGGCGGGTCAGGTGCGGGGCCAGGGCGCGGGCGGCGCCGAAGACCTGTCCGGTGTCGTAGCTCCGTCCGTCCGCGTCGATCGGCGTGCCCACGGCGAGGAAGTGGATGTCGGCGAACTCGGCTGCCTCCGCGAGGCTGGTGGTGAACCGCAGGCGTCCAGTGGCGGTGTGGGTGCTGAGGAGTTCGGGCAGGCCGTCCTCGTAGATGGGGCACTCGCCGGCGTTGAGGCGGTCGATCTTCGCCTGGTCCAGGTCCACGCCGATGACCTCGTGGCCGATCTCGGCCATGGCAGCGGCGTGGGGGATGCCCAGGTGACCACAGCCGATGACGGATACGCGCATGGGTCGACGCTCCTTTCCTTATCCCTCGCCCGCCCAGGGGAGTCCGGGCCGGCCGGGTGCGTCACGCTAGCGCCAACGCCCGGCGCGGCCCTCTTCGTGCAGGTGGATCAACCAGCGTGCTGTCTGAGCAGGTTGACGAGGACGGGCAGGGCCTCGGCGGCGGTCGCCCGGCACACCAGGTCGCCGTCCTGGGGGCCTTCCAGCGGGTACGGCATGAACTGGCCGTCGCGCCAGAAGCCCTCCGGGTCCAGGTAGACGACCTGCATGCCGCGAGCGCGGGCGCGAGCCTGGACCTTGCGGCGGTCGGCGTGCAGGCCGACGACGAGAAGGGCCTTGGCGCCGTCGACCCACTCGACATCGGGTACGGCCTGGTCGTACCGGCGCATGAAGCACTCGTCGAGCCCGGCGCGCGCCGCGAGCACGTCGAAGTTGTTGGTGATGACCGGGCCGACGAGGTGCCCGGCGTCCTTCAGTTCTTTCAGCGCCCACATGGCCGGGGTCGGTTCGGCCAGGAAGCAGGCGCGGAACATTTCCACGAATTCCGCCGCCTTCTCCTCCGGCTCTGTCAGCAGCTCGTGGAGGAGGGTGTCCGCTGTCGGGGAGAGGGTGAAGCGGTGCTCGCGTGGCTCGTGGCCTTGGCGGTCGGTGACCCGGTAGATCTCGTGGAGCCGGTGCAGGGGCGGAATACCCGCCTCCACCGACGTACCGCAACCGATCTCCACCTGGAACGGCAGCAGGTCCGCGAGGACGGACAGGTCCGGGACGCGGGTCGGCGTACCGGGGCGGTCCTTGCACCTGATCCCGGTGGAGAGGACGTTCCACGGCAGTTGCCGGACAGCGGGCGGCGGTGCGTAGGACACCGAGGCGATCTGGACGTCCAGGCTCCGGTAGCCGGCGGGGAGGGTGCGGCCCGCAGCGGCGTCCTGGGGGTGGACGTCGTACTCGGTGATCCGGCACTTCAGGTCCCGTCGGGTCCATAAGAATCCACCGGGGGCCTCTTTCCAGCCGCCGGTGGCCAGCGAGTCCCCCAGGGCGTCGTGGTGCGCGTCGATCTCGTCCGCGGGAGCGGTAGCGGAGTGGTAGAGGTACAGGTCGGTCAGGCCGATGGCCGGCGCGGCGGTGGTGGGGACCAGGCCGTACCGGTAGCGGTAGTGGATGATCCGCCGCCGGGCGTCGTCGGCGGCCGTCCAGCCGCTCTGTTCGGCCGTGGCCTTCTCCTGCGTACGGCGCCAGATGCCTTCCTCGATGTAGCGGGGTCGGTCGGCGTCGCCGAAGTAGGTCTGCCAGACCTGCTGCTGGTCGGGGGTGAGCTGATCGATGACGATGTACGGGATGTCCATGATCTCTCCCTGGAGAATCACGCCTGGATGTTCCGGGTGCATGGCAGGCTCCGTGGGCCGGGAAGGTGGGGTGAACGACCCGGACAGCGGAGTGGAGTCAGCGGTCGGAGGGCGGGCTCGTGTCCGGCGCGGCGGCGGCGGCCTGGTGAGCGAGGCGGTTGAGGAGCGGGGCGGCATGTTGACGAAGTGCCGGGCCGGGGCTACCAGGCCAGCAACGTGAGCACGTTGCCCCTGCCTTCGTGGCGTTCGGAGAGCGGTGCGCCTTTTCGGGCGTGGCATCGTCGGGGCCGGTCACGGGGTGCCGCCGAGGGCGCGTTCGTGTGCGTCAAGGAGGCGGCTGGTCTGCGCGTACAGCCGCTCCAACTCAGCCGAGGTAAGGATGAGTGCACCGCCGAGGGTCGAGCCGTCGTCGAAGTGGAACTCGACGGGAACCGACGCTTGCCGGGCCCGCGGGTCGTAGACCGCGTCCCGTCCGACCGAGAGCGTGGCGTGGGTGGCCCTCACCGGCACGGGACTGAGCGTCGTCCCGTCGGCGGGTGCGGACCACGGGGCCCCGCCCCCGGGCGGCCGCAGGTGGTACGTCGTGGCGGAGCCCTCACCGGGGAGGGCGATCACGACCCCGACACGGCCATCGCGAGCGCTGTCCGTGGCGAGGTCGCCGAGCCGTGGAACGAACGGTGCTGCCGTACCTAACTCGGCGCCCTGCGAGCGAAGATGAGAAGAACGTCGTCGCGTCATGCCCCGAAGTTAGGGACAGGACGGCCCCCGAATATGAGCCGGAGGAATACGACCCCTATCCGTCCAGGTGAAAGCGGTCGGACATGTGCCGCAGCTTCTCCCTCGTGGCTGCCCGTTCCGCGTAGACGATGCTGCGAAGCGTTGAACGGGCGATGGGGTGGTTCCGTACGAGCTGCGGCGCGATCCGCTCAGCCGTCTCCAGCTCGGTGAGGGCCTTTGCCCGGTTCCCGTCCCACAGCCAGGCCCGTGCGACGTCCATGTGGTGGTGTCCCTGACGGGAGTTGGGCAGTGCCCCGACCAAGCTCGGGCTGGTGCGGCGGTTTATCTCCAGAGCTTTGCCCTGTTCGCCCATTTCCAGAGCCACGCTGATCGCGTGGATCTGCACGTTTCCGGCGGAGAACGTCAGCGAATGCCGGTCGTACACCGGTGCCCCGCCGTACGCGTCCATGCGTTCAGCCGCGTCCTTCGCGTGTCCGATCCGGTCCTCCGCTTCCGATGGGCGGTTGGCCCGAGCGGCGGAGATGGCCGCCCGAAGCTGAAGCGTGCCCCAAGCACGCACGGCCAGCGGATCACCATGCTCGTACGGCTGTTGCACTGACGCGATCGCCTTGTCCGAGAGGGTCAGAGCATCGGTCCAGTCAGCCGTCGCCCACATGTCCCAGACGCGCATCCAGTCGGCGACGGCAGGCAGCACCGGATCTCCCGACAACCTGGCTGACCACGCGGCCCGTTCGCACGCCATGGCCACCAGCTCGGGGTGCCCGAGGGCGTGCGCGGCGGTGTGCGCGAACTTGCAGCACACGGCGTAGACGGCGTACGCCTCCTCCCGCTCGTGCCCGTCCGAGTCCTCCGCCAGAGCGCGCGCTTCCCGGAAGAGATCCGGGAGAACTCGGAGAATCGCGACGTTGGAGGCGGTGTCCCGCAGGCGGTGCAGCCGTGTCACCTCACGCCACAGTTGTTGTGCCGGTCGGGGAGCCCCATCGAAGACGGGGACGAGGTCGTAGCGGCGCATCTCGCGCAGGATCGACGAGGCGGCGATCTGCCACTGGCTGTCATCGGGTGAGCTGCTGTACGGGCGTCCGATCAGGTCGTTCGGATGGACGTGCAGCTCTGCGGCCACCTGGTTGAGCAGTCCGACCCGGTCCAGTTCGATCAGCCCACGCTCCATCTTCGACACCCAGCCCTGCGATTTCCCCAGGGCCGTCGCCAGGTCGGCCTGCGGCATACCCAGCCGCAGCCTCGCCCTGCGAGCGCGCTTGCCGATCTCCTCGGCTTCCTCGAGCATCAGGACACCTCCCGGCCGCCGGACGCTTCGGCGCGACCGCCGGTCTGTCCGTACAGAGTTCGTCTCCTGCACGGTACCCATGACGCGGCTTCAGCGTGAGACGAGCTGCAAGGGCAGTCGGGGCCACGGCCCGTGTACCGCTGTCGCGTCCTGAACGGCGAGACCGAGACCGGAGGCATTTCTGTCCGCCATCAGCGCCCGGACTGCCACCAGGTATTTTTCCTGCAGCCGCTGGTGCCGAGCGACAGCGGATCATGGGGAATGAGAAACGCCCGATGTCGCATACCGCCGGAGGCAGCCAGTGATCACTGTGACCGTCCTCCACCCTGGAACCATGGGCGCGGCAATGAGCGCCGAGATCGTCGCGGGCGGCCATGAGGCGCTGTCGGTGACCAAGGGCCGTAGTGAGAACACCTGGCGCCGCGGGCGAGAAGCCGGTGCCACGGCGTGCGACTCGCTCGCGGAAGCGCTGTCCCGAAGCGCGGTCGTTCTCTCGGTCTGCCCACCACAGGCGGCGGAGGACGTTGCGGCGGCGGTGGCCGCACACGGTTTCGCGGGGGTGTACGCCGATGCCAACGCCATCAGCCCTCAACGCGTACGGCGCATCGCCGACGAGATCCGCCCCGGCTCCGCAGTCGTCGACGGTGCCGTCTTCGGTCAGCCGCCAGGCGAGGGGCGTGCCACACGGCTCTATCTCGCAGGGGCGGACTCTGCCGTCGAGCTGGTGGCGTCGCTGTTCACGGACTCTGCGCTGCACGTGTGCCGGGTCGGGGACACACCCGGTTCCGCTTCCGCTCTGAAGATGGCCTTTGCCGGCTACCAGAAGGCCGCTCGCACCCTCGCCGGCGTCGCTCACGCACTCGCCGACGCCCATGGAGTCGGTGATCAGCTCACGGCCGAAGCAGAGATCATGGTCTCCGCGATCCTCTCCGATCCGGAGTACTTGCCGAGCGTGGCAGCGCGAGCCTGGCGCTGGGCACCCGAGATGGAAGAGGTCGCCGATACCCTCCGCGCGGCTGACCTGCCCACGGACATGGCCGAGGCCACGGCGCGGGTGCTCGCTTTCTGGGAGCGGGACAAGGACCAGTACGACCTGCCGGTCGTGCACACCCTCTCTCGGCTCCGGTCTGGAGGAAACAGTTGACTGGTTCACGCTGACGGCACGCGACGCCTGGACAGGTCCAGACAACGAACAAGGCCCTGGTCTCCGACCAGGGCCTTCATCATGGAGCGGGTGACGAGAATCGAACTCGCGCTCTGAGCTTGGGAAGCTCATGTTCTACCATTAAACTACACCCGCGAAGCGCGCCGATCACCGGCGCTGCACCGCTCCACACTCTACCCCATCCCAGGCCCCCGGCGAATGAGCCGTCGGGCCCGTCCGTCGTGCGGCCGGTCCGGTGGCGGGGTGGACGGGGGTGCGGGGGGAGGGAGTTGGGGGCGTAGCGTGAGGGGCGGAGTGCCGGGTGGGGCGGCGTCCTGTTCATCCCCTAATGTGGCGGTCTCGTCCATACGCGGTTGGGGAAGGGGCTTGATGGAGTCGATGGAGCGCACCGTCGTCCGCTGTGCCGAAGGGCACGTTTTCAGTACCTCGTCGTTCCCGATGCAGCAGCTCGGGGCCGCTCGGATCGGGCCGGGGCGGTTGCTCCGGTGTCCCCGGTGCGCGCGGTTGCGGCACGCCGTGCCCGTGGCGTTCGAGAAGCGGTAGGGCCTCACCGCACGGCCGCCGTCGGTACGCCGTCCACGTGAGCGGCAGGCAGGCAGGCGGCAGGCGAGTGCGAGGTGAGCACGTACGCAGGCGCGCGGGTGGTCCGATTGGGGTGGGCTCGCGCGTTCTGCGTATCCTCGGGGCGTGCTTCTCTCAGACAAGGACATCCGGGCCGAGATCGACGCCGGCCGCGTCCGCATTGATCCGTACGACCCGTCGATGGTGCAGCCGTCGAGCATCGACGTGCGGCTCGACCGCTACTTCCGGGTGTTCGAGAACCACCGGTACCCGCACATCGACCCCGCCGTCGAGCAGCCCGACCTGACGCGCACGGTCGAGCCGGAGGGGGACGAGGCGTTCATCCTGCACCCCGGCGAGTTCGTGCTGGCGTCCACGTACGAGGTGATCTCGCTGCCCGACGATCTGGCCTCGCGGCTGGAGGGCAAGAGCTCGCTGGGGCGGCTCGGGCTGGTGACGCACTCGACGGCCGGGTTCATCGATCCCGGTTTCTCCGGGCACGTGACCCTGGAGCTGTCGAATCTGGCCACGCTGCCGATAAAGCTGTGGCCGGGCATGAAGATCGGGCAGCTCTGCCTGTTCAAGCTGACCTCGTCCTCGGAGTTCCCGTACGGCTCCGAGCGGTACGAGTCGCGGTACCAGGGGCAGCGGGGCCCGACGGCCTCGCGGTCGTTCCAGAACTTCCATCGGACGCAGGTGTGATGACGATGTCGAACGAGGCGCGGGAGAACCTGACGTACGAGGGCTTCGGGCGGGCCGTGCGCGAGCTGGCGCAGGCCGTCGCCGACGACGGGTACGTGCCCGACGTGGTCCTCAGCATCGCCCGCGGCGGCGTCTTCGTCGCGGGCGGGCTGGCGTACGCGCTGGACTGCAAGAACATCCACCTGGTCAACGTGGAGTTCTACACCGGGGTGGGCACGACGCTGGAGATGCCGGTCATGCTGGCCCCGGTGCCCAACGTCGTCGACTTCTCGGACAAGAAGGTCCTGATCGCCGACGACGTCGCCGACACCGGCAAGACGCTGAAGCTGGTCCACGACTTCTGCGTGGACCACGTGGCCGAGGTGCGCAGCGCGGTCGTCTACGAGAAGTCCCATTCGCTCGTGAAGTGCGAGTACGTGTGGAAGAAGACGGACCAGTGGATCAACTTCCCCTGGAGCGTGGAGAAGCCCGTCGTCCGCCGCGACGGCCAGGTCCTCGACGCGTAGCCCGGCAGGGACCGTTCGACGGAGAAGGCCCCCGGAGCGCAGGTCGCGCGCTCCGGGGGCCTTTCGTGCGTGCTCTCAGATGGTGCCGAGCTTGATGATCGACAGCAGCGCGACGAGCTGGATCGCGGAGGCTCCCAGCGCCTTCGGCCACGGCAGGTCGTGCGACTTGCTCACCATCGACGTGAACAGCGCCCCGGCCGCCAGCCAGGTCAGCCAGCCGACGATCTGGACCAGGGCGTTCTCGCCGCCGAGGAAGACGGCGAAGATCAGGCGCGGGGCGTCGGTGATCGACATGATGAGCATCGACAGGCCCACCGTCGGCTGCCAGGAACCGGTGCCGCCGAGCTGGCGGGCGAGGGTGTGGGTCACCGCGCCGAGAACGAGGCCGCCGACGACGAAGCCGACGCCGGTGAGCAGGACGTACGGGACGGCCGTCGAGATCGTCGCGTTGATCGCTTCCTCGCGCGCCTGGTCGAAGCCGAACAGCGCGAGCAGGCCGTAGACGAAGGTGACGGTCAGCGCCGGGCCCCAGACCGGGTAGTCCCGCATCTGCCAGAACGTCGGTCCCGGCCGGGCCACGATGCCGCTCAGCAGTGCCTTCCAGCCCAGCCGCGGGCCCGAGGGCGCGGGGGCCTGGCCGGCGCGGTAGGTGTCGCCGTCGCCGTACGGGGCCTCGTCGACGCGGAACACCTGCGTGTGGCCCGGACTGTTGGCGTACGGGTCGTGGGGCGCGGGGTCGGCGTACGGGTCGCCGAAGTACTCCGGCTCCCCGTGCCCGTGCGGCCCCTGCCCGCGCGGAGCCTGGCCGTGCCCGCCGTGCCCGCCGCCGGGGTACGGGGCGGCCTGCGGCGGTCCGTACGGCGGCGGCGCCGCGCCGTTGCCGCCGCCTCCTGACGTCGGCCACGGCTGAGCGCCGTACGGCGGCTGTGGTGCCTGCCCTCCGTACGGCTGCTGCCGCGGGTGCTGCGGTTGTTGCGGGGTGCGGTTGTCCCGGCCGCGTCCGATCCTGAATCCAGCCACCCACCGAACGTACCTGGTCCCGGCGGACGGGGTGCGGGGGGTGGGGGGAGCCGGCTCCATTGCGGCCGAGCTGTGACATCCCCTAGGGGGGCGGCCAGGGGGAGTTCAGGGGTGGAACAGCGCCGTGGAGAAGGCGGCCGCCGGTCGGTCCGTGCGCCCCGCGGGGCGGAGGCGACCAGGTCCTCCCGCCCGCCCGGTACGCCCGCACCACCGTCTCCGCCGTCCCGTCCCGTCGCCGTCCCGTCGCCGTCCCGTCGCCGTCCCGTCCCGTCGCGGTCGCGGTCGCCGCGATCGAGCAGTGCGATGCGGGTGCGCTCATGCGCTTCATCCGTCCTCGTACTCGTCCGGTGGCCCGGTGGCCCGGTGTTCCGGGGGGCCGCGGTGTTCCGGCGCGTGAGGCTCCGGACGCGCCGGACGCGCCGGTCCGCACAGGTCCGGGCTCGCACGCGGCGGACTGCGGCCGGGTACGGCGGAAGCGGGGGGGGGGGGGGGGGGGGGGGGGGGGGGGGGGGGGGGGGGGGGGGGGGGGGGGGGGGGGGTGGGTGGTCTGTGGTTTTTCTCGTTGTTTCCCCCCCCTATCTCCCCCCCCCCCCCCCCCCCCCCCCCCCCACTCCCTCCCCCCCCCCCCCCCCCCCCCCCCCCCCCCCCCCCCCCCCCCCCCCCCCCCCCCCCCCCCCCCCCCCCCCCGCTTCCGGCGGTGCGGTACCGACAGGTCGTTACTGTGCCGGTTCGGGCTCCGGCGCGTCCACCTGGCCCGGCTCGTCCGACGGGTCGGCGGGGGTCTTCACGGACTCCAGGAGGAGCTGCGAGACGTCGACGACCTGGATGGACTCCTTGGCCTGGCCGTCGTTCTTCTTGCCGTTGACGGAGTCGGTGAGCATCACCAGGCAGAACGGGCAGGCGGTGGAGACGATGTCCGGGTTGAGGGCGAGGGCCTCGTCGACGCGCTCGGTGTTGATGCGCTTGCCGATCCGCTCCTCCATCCACATCCGGGCGCCGCCGGCGCCGCAGCAGAAGCCGCGCTCCTTGTGGCGGTGCATCTCCTCGTTCCGCAGACCCGGAACCTTCGCGATGATCTCGCGCGGCGGGGTGTAGATCTTGTTGTGGCGGCCCAGGTAGCACGGGTCGTGGTACGTGATCAGGCCCTCGACCGGGGTCACCGGGATCAGCCGCCCCTCGTCGACGAGGTGCTGGAGCAACTGGGTGTGGTGGATGACCTCGTACTCGCCGCCGAGCTGCGGGTACTCGTTGGCGATGGTGTTGAAGCAGTGCGGGCAGGTGGCGACGATCTTCTTCGACGACTTGGGCTTCTTCGTCTCCGGGTCGACGTTGCCCTCGTCGTCGAAGGACTCGCCGTACGCCATGTTCAGCATGGCCACGTTCTCCTGGCCGAGCTGCTGGAACAGCGGCTCGTTGCCCAGGCGGCGGGCGGAGTCACCGGTGCACTTCTCGTCGCCGCCCATGATCGCGAACTTGACGCCCGCGATGTGCAGCAGCTCCGCGAAGGCCTTGGTGGTCTTCTTGGCCCGGTCCTCCAGGGCTCCGGCGCAGCCGACCCAGTAGAGGTAGTCGACCTCGGTGAGGTCCTCGACGTCCTTGCCGACGATCGGGACCTCGAAGTCGACCTCCTTGGTCCACTCCACGCGCTGCTTCTTGGCCAGCCCCCAGGGGTTGCCCTTCTTCTCCAGGTTCTTGAGCATCGTGCCCGCCTCGGACGGGAACGAGGACTCGATCATGACCTGGTAGCGGCGCATGTCGACGATGTGGTCGATGTGCTCGATGTCGACCGGGCACTGCTCGACGCAGGCGCCGCAGGTGGTGCAGGACCACAGCACGTCCGGGTCGATGACGCCGTTCTCCTCGGCGGTCCCGATCAGCGGGCGCTCGGCCTCGGCGAGGGCGGCCGCGGGGACGTCCTTGAGCTGCTCCTCGGTGGCCTTCTCGTTGCCCTCCATGTCCTTGCCGCCGCCGGCCAGGAGGTAGGGGGCCTTGGCGTGCGCGTGGTCGCGCAGCGACATGATCAGGAGCTTGGGGGAGAGCGGCTTGCCGGTGTTCCACGCGGGGCACTGCGACTGGCAGCGGCCGCACTCGGTGCAGGTGGAGAAGTCGAGGATGCCCTTCCAGGAGAACTGCTCGACCTGGGAGACGCCGAAGACGTCGTCGTCGCCCGGCTCCTCGAAGTCGATCTCCTTGCCGCCCGACGTCATCGGCTGGAGCGCGCCGAGGGCGACCCGGCCGTCGGCGTTCCGCTTGAACCAGATGTTCGGGAAGCCGAGGAAGCGGTGCCAGGCGACGCCCATGTTGGTGTTGAGCCCGACCGTGATCGCCCAGATCATCGTCGCGCCGAGCTTGATCATCGCGACCAGGTAGACCAGGTTCTGCAGCGTTCCGAGGCTCAGCCCCTTGAAAGCGAGCACCAGGGGGTACGAGGCGAAGTACGCGGGCCCGTAGCCGTCCACGTGGTGCAGCGCGCCCTCCAGGCCGCGGAGCACCAGGATCGCGGCGCCGATGATCAGGATGATCGCCTCGACGAAGTACGCCTGGCCCATCTTCGAGCCGGCGAACCGCGACTTGCGCCCGGCCCGCGAGGGCAGGTTCAACTGGCGGATCGCGATCAGCACGAGGATCCCGAGGGTCGTGCCGAGCGCGATGAACTCGATGTAGACCTCGTACGGCAGGAAGGTGCCGATGTACGGCAGCACCCAGTCGGCCTGGAAGAGCTGGCCGTACGCCGTGACGATCGTCAGGCCCAGCGTCAGGAAGCCGACCGCGACGAACCAGTGGGCGACGCCCACGATCCCCCAGCGGTTCATGCGGGTGTGGCCGACGAACTCCTTGAACAGGGTGATCGTCCGCTGCTTGGGGTCGTCGGTGCGGCTGCCTGCCGGTACCGCCTGCCCGAGCCGGACGAAGCGGTAGATCTGTGCGACGGCTCGGGCGACGAGCGCAACGCCGACGACCGTCAGCACCAGCGACACGATGATCGCGGCGAGTTGCATGAGTAGGGCTCCTCGGGCCTGCGAGAGCGGGGTCCAGTGGCTACTACCCGCTACTACTAAGCAGTAACTTAATTAGTCTGTGCTGACACTATCCACATATTCGACCGGGCTGTAGCCGGGCCGGCGGTGATCTGTGTCGCTCAGGCGTGCCTTGGTTCGGCGAGCCCCCCGGAGCGCCGTCCGCAGGGTCGCGCGTACGGCTTCGGCGAGGATCGCCAGGTCGAGCACGACTCCATGGTGCTCCGCGTAGTGCTGGTCCAGCAGGGCGGGGTCGTCCCACGGCATCCCGGAGCGGGCGCGCACCTGGGCCAGACCGGTCAGGCCCGGACGCAGCTCCTGCCGCCAGCGCGGGGCGCCCGGCCCCGCCGCCCGCGGGTCGCCCGGCGGCAGGGGGGCGGGGCCGACGAGCGCGAGGTCCCCCCGTACGACGTGGGGGAGGCGGGAGAGCACGTCCAGCCGCAGCCGCCGGGTGCGCAGGCTGCGCAGGTGGAAGACCCCGCCCCCCGCCCCGATCCGGGCGCGTCGCTCCCACACGCCCCCCGGCCCCCGCCGGACCGCCAGCGCGAGCGCGGCGGCGGCGACGGCCGGCGCGGTCAGGACCAGCAGCGCGGACCCGAGGGCCAGGTCCAGCAGCCGTTCCCCCGTCGTACGGCTGCCGCGGGGCGCGCGGGGGCGCGGGGGCCGGCCGCGCCCGAACGGGCTGTTCCGGCCGTGCGCGCCGGGCCGCCCGTACGCGCCCTCCCTCCGGTCGGTCCGGGCCTGCCGGTCCTTCCGCTTCTTCTGCCGTGCGTGCCGCGTCCTCGTGTTCCGCATCGCGTCCACCCAGGGGCCGAGGTTCTTCGGTGTACCGATCCACGATGAAACCTGCCGGTCGATGGCGGTTGAAGCCCTCTCACGGCATTTTGTGACAGAACGATCCCACGGTGGGATGGTGGACCGGGGGGTGCGCGAGGGGCGTGGCGGGCGCGGGTCGGATCTCCGCCCGCGCACAGGTCGCCCGCCGGACGGCGCCCGCTCCGCGCGGGGAGTGCGGCGCGACGGCGCCCCGTGAGCCCTGCGTGTGCGGTGCGGCGGCGCCCCGTAACCCCTGTGTGTGCGGGTTGACGGCGTCCCCGTGAGCCCTGCGCATGTCAGGGCGAGCATGTAAGTTGAGTCCGCTTGACTCAGCTCTGTTGACTCCGGGACGGGGGTGGTGCATTCTTGAGTCAGATCCACTCAAGTAGTCAGTTGGAGGAATCGAAATGGCACGTGCGGTCGGCATCGACCTGGGCACGACTAACTCCGTCGTCAGCGTTCTCGAAGGCGGCGAGCCCACCGTCATCACCAACGCCGAAGGCGCCAGGACCACGCCGTCCGTCGTCGCCTTCGCCAAGAACGGCGAGGTGCTCGTCGGCGAGGTCGCCAAGCGCCAGGCGGTCACCAACGTCGACAGGACCATCCGCTCCGTCAAGCGCCACATGGGCACTGACTGGAAGATCGACCTGGACGGCAAGAGCTTCAACCCGCAGCAGATGAGCGCCTTCATCCTGCAGAAGCTGAAGCGGGACGCCGAGTCCTACCTGGGCGAGAAGGTGACCGACGCGGTCATCACCGTCCCGGCGTACTTCAACGACTCCGAGCGCCAGGCGACGAAGGAGGCCGGCGAGATCGCGGGCCTGAACGTCCTGCGCATCGTCAACGAGCCGACCGCCGCCGCGCTGGCGTACGGCCTCGACAAGGACGACCAGACGATCCTCGTCTTCGACCTCGGCGGCGGCACCTTCGACGTGTCGCTCCTGGAGATCGGTGACGGCGTCGTCGAGGTGAAGGCCACCAACGGCGACAACCACCTCGGTGGCGACGACTGGGACCAGCGCGTCGTCGACTACCTGGTGAAGCAGTTCGCCAACGGCCACGGCGTGGACCTGTCCAAGGACAAGATGGCCCTCCAGCGCCTCCGCGAGGCCGCGGAGAAGGCGAAGATCGAGCTGTCGTCCTCGACCGAGACCTCGATCAACCTGCCGTACATCACGGCGTCCGCCGAGGGCCCGCTGCACCTGGACGAGAAGCTCACGCGCTCGCAGTTCCAGCAGTTGACCGCGGACCTCCTGGACCGCTGCAAGACCCCGTTCCACAACGTCATCAAGGACGCGGGCATCCAGCTCTCCGAGATCGACCACGTCGTCCTCGTCGGCGGTTCCACCCGTATGCCCGCCGTCGCCGAGCTCGTCAAGGAGCTGACCGGCGGCCAGGAGGCCAACAAGGGCGTGAACCCGGACGAGGTCGTCGCCATCGGCGCCTCGCTCCAGGCCGGTGTCCTCAAGGGCGAGGTCAAGGACGTCCTGCTCCTCGACGTCACCCCGCTCTCCCTCGGCATCGAGACCAAGGGAGGGATCATGACCAAGCTCATCGAGCGCAACACCACGATCCCGACCAAGCGCTCCGAGATCTTCACGACGGCCGAGGACAACCAGCCGTCCGTGCAGATCCAGGTCTACCAGGGCGAGCGCGAGATCGCGGCGTACAACAAGAAGCTCGGGATGTTCGAGCTGACCGGTCTGCCGCCGGCCCCGCGCGGTGTGCCGCAGATCGAGGTCGCCTTCGACATCGACGCCAACGGCATCATGCACGTCGCCGCCAAGGACCTCGGCACCGGCAAGGAGCAGAAGATGACCGTCACCGGCGGCTCCTCGCTGCCGAAGGACGAGGTCAACCGGATGCGCGAAGAGGCCGAGAAGTACGCGGAGGAGGACCACGCCCGCCGCGAGGCCGCCGAGTCGCGCAACCAGGGCGAGCAGCTCGTCTACCAGACGGAGAAGTTCCTCAAGGACAACGAGGACAAGGTCCCCGGTGACGTGAAGACGGAGGTGGAGACCGCGGTCGGCGAGCTGAAGGAGAAGCTCAAGGGCGAGGACACCGCCGAGATCCGCACGGCCACCGAGAAGGTCGCGGCCGTCTCCCAGAAGCTGGGCCAGGCGCTGTACGCCAACACCCAGGCCGAGGGCGCGGCGCAGGGCGGCGAGGCTCCGGGCGGCGCCCAGGCCAAGGCCGACGACGACGTCGTCGACGCCGAGATCGTGGACGACGAGAAGGACGCCAAGGGCGGTGCGGCGTGACCGAGGAGACTCCGGGTTTCGAGGAGAAGCCCGACGTCCCCTCCGGCGCCACCTCTGATGACGCCGAGCCGAAGGCCGCCGCCCCCTCCGAGGGGGCGGCGGCCCCGGCCGGGGACACGGACCCGACCGTCGGTCTGACCGCGGAGCTGGACCAGGCGCGCAGCGCGCTCGCCGAGCGCACCGCGGACCTCCAGCGGCTCCAGGCCGAGTACCAGAACTACCGCCGCCGCGTGGAGCGGGACAGGGTCACGGTGAAGGAGATCGCCTCGGCGAACATCCTCTCCGAGCTGCTGCCCGTGCTCGACGACGTCGGCCGCGCACGGGAGCACGGCGAGCTGGTCGGCGGCTTCAAGTCGGTGGCCGAATCGCTGGAGACGATCGTCGCGAAGCTGGGCCTCCAGCAGTTCGGCAAGGAGGGCGAGCCCTTCGACCCGACGATCCACGAGGCCCTGATGCACAGCTACGCGCCGGACGTCACCGAGACGACCTGCGTCGCGATCCTGCAGCCGGGGTATCGCATCGGCGAGCGCACCATCCGCCCCGCGCGGGTGGGGGTCGCCGAGCCGCAGCCGGGCGCCACGCCCGCCGCGGCCACGGAAGAGAAGGCAGACGACGAGGAGAGCGGTGGCACCGAGGAGGTCTGACGCCGACACGTCTGACCACCGGGGTGCACACCGCCCGGCCCGGCGGCCGGCCCACGGGCCGGCCGCTCGGTCGATCGTCCGGAAGGAGGGACGTCGATGAGCACGAAGGACTTCGTCGAGAAGGACTACTACAAGGTCCTCGGCGTCCCCAAGGACGCCACCGACGCCGAGATCAAGAAGGCGTACCGCAAGCTCGCGCGGGAGAACCACCCCGACGCGAACAAGGGCGACGCCAAGGCGGAGGAGCGCTTCAAGGAGATCTCCGAGGCGAACGACGTCCTCGGCGACGCCAAGCGGCGCAAGGAGTACGACGAGGCGCGCGCCCTCTTCGGCAACGGCGGCTTCCGGGCCGGGCCCGGTGGTGCGGGCGGCAACTTCAACTTCGACCTGGGCGACCTCTTCGGCGGGGGCGCTCCGGGCGGCCAGGCGGGCGGCTTCGGCGGGGGCGGCCTCGGCGACGTCTTCGGCGGGCTGTTCAACCGGGGCGGCGGGGGCGCCCGCGTCCAGCCCCGGCGCGGCCAGGACGTCGAGTCCGAGGTGACGCTCAGCTTCACCGAGGCGGTGGACGGGGCGACGGTCCCGCTGCGGATGTCCAGCCAGGCGCCCTGCAAGGCGTGTTCCGGCACCGGCGACAAGAACGGCACCCCCAGGGTCTGCCCGACCTGCGTCGGCACCGGCCAGGTCTCGCGCGGCAGCGGCGGCGGCTTCTCGCTGACCGACCCCTGCGTGGACTGCAAGGGCCGGGGCCTCATCGCCCAGGACCCCTGCGAGGTCTGCAAGGGCAGCGGGCGGGCCAAGTCGGCGCGCACCATGCAGGTGCGGATTCCGGCGGGCGTCTCCGACGGCCAGCGGATCAGGCTGCGCGGCAAGGGCGGACCGGGCGAGCGGGGCGGACCGGCCGGCGACCTCTACGTCGTCGTCCACGTCGGCTCCCACCCCGTCTTCGGCCGCAAGGGCGACAACCTCACGGTCACCGTGCCCGTCACCTTCGTGGAGGCGGCGCTCGGCGGCGAGGTCAAGGTCCCCACCCTCGGCGGCCCGCCGGTCACCCTGAAGCTGCCCGCGGGCACGCCCAACGGGCGTACGATGCGGGCCCGCGGCAAGGGCGCGGTGCGCAAGGACGGCACCCGCGGCGACCTGCTGGTCACCGTGGAGGTCGCGGTCCCCGGCGACCTCGGCCAGGAGGCCAGGGACGCCCTGGAGGCCTACCGGAAGGCGACCGCGGACGAGGACCCGCGGGCGGAACTGTTCCAGGCCGCGAAGGGAGCTTGAGATGGACGGCCGTCGACGCAATCCGTACCAGTTGACCGATGAGACACCGGTGTACGTGATCTCGATCGCGGCCCAGCTCTCGGGCCTGCACCCGCAGACGCTGCGCCAGTACGACCGCCTCGGCCTGGTCTCCCCCGACCGCACCGCCGGGCGCGGCCGGCGCTACTCGGCCCGCGACATCGAACTGCTCCGCACGGTGCAGCAGTTGTCGCAGGACGAGGGCATCAACCTGGCGGGCATCAAGCGGATCATCGAGCTGGAGAACCAGGTCGCGGCCCTCCAGCAGCGCATCGCCGAGCTGTCGGCGGCGGTGGACGGGGCGGCGGTCGCCATGCGGCAGCGCGAGGCCCAGGTGCACGCGTCCTACCGCCGCGACCTGGTGCCGTACCAGGACGTGCAGCAGAGCGGGGCGCTGGTGGTCTGGCGGCCCAAGCCGAAGCGGACGGCGGACTGAGCGCCGGACAGCCCTCCACGCCACGGCGTGGCGCACAGCGCGGGGGCGGGAGGAGCGGACGCCCTCCCCGCCCCGCGGCGTGTGTGGGGGGCGGCGGGGGGGGGGGTGTGGCCCGCCCCCCGAGCCAGGGTTCCAAA